>DASTZM010000402.1:0-2552 GCA_035764305.1 Chloroflexota bacterium
GACACCGCGCTCCGCCAAATTCAGGAGCGCCTCACGAACAACCCGGCCGACCCGCTGGCCTACGCGGTCCACGCCCAGCTGGGCAGTCTGTACCTGCAGAAGGTGCGCGAGACGGGCGATCCGTCCTATTACGCCCGCGCCGAAGCGGCCCTCCAGCAATCGCTCGCGCTCGGTCCGGACAACGCCCTCGCCGCCGCCGGGATGGGCGCGCTGTCACTCGCCCGCCACGACTTCGACGCGGGCCTGCACTGGGGCGAGACCGCCCGCCGCCAGGCCCCGTGGGCCCCAGGGCCACTTGGCATCGTCGCCGATGCGCTGACCGAGCTGGGGCGCTACGACGAGGCGGTCGCCGCCGTCCAGGAGATGGTCGACCTGCGCCCCGACCTCGCCTCGCTCTCGCGCGTCTCCTACGCCCGCGAGCTGCACGGCGACCTTCCGGGCGCCGTCGACGCGATGCGGCGGGCCCTCGACGCCGCCAGCCCCGGGACCGAAGCGGCGGCCTGGGCCCGGATCCACCTGGCGCACCTCCTCTTCCTCACCGGCAACCTCGACGGCGCCAAGCGCGAGTACGGCGCCACGCTGGCCTACCTTCCGGACTACGTGCACGGCCTGGCCGGCCGAGCCCGCGTCGCCGCCGCGCGCGGCGACCTCAAGACCGCGATCGAGTTCTACGAGAGCGCCCAGGCGACGCAGCCGGTGCCGGAGTACGCCATCGCGCTCGGCGACGTCTACCGCGCCGCGGGCCGCGACGCCAGCGCCGCGCGCCAGGACGAGCTGGTCCGGGTCATCACTCGCCTGCAGCGCTCCGCGGGCGTGGACGTGGACCTCGAGCTGTCGGTCTTCGAGGCCGAGCGTGCCGCGGCCGCGAAGGATCGCCGGGCGCTAGAGGACGCCGTCGAGACCGCCGCCGCGCAGCACGCACGTCGCCCGGACAGCGTCGCCGCGCTCGACGCGCTGGCCTGGACGCTGCACCTGGCCGGCAGGTCGCAGGAAGCTCTCCCTCTTTCCCACCAGGCGCTCCGCCTCAATACACAGGATCCGCTCGTCCTGTACCACGCCGGCGCCATTGCTTCCGCCGCCGGCAACGCCGCGGAAGCCCGCACGCACCTCGAGGCCGCCCTGGCCCGGAACCCCCACTTCCACCCCCGCTACGCCCAGGCGGCGCGTGTCCTCCTGGAGTCACTACGCCGATGATCTTCCGCCGAGTCGTGACCGCGCTCGCGGTGGTGCTCGCCGCCATGGCGGCGAGCGGCGCCCCGACGGCGGCGCTCGCCCATCCACTGGGCAACTTCACCGTCAACCGCTACGCCCGTCTAGAGCTGACGCCGCAGCAGGCACGCGTCCGCTACGTGCTGGACATGGCGGAGATCCCCACGTTCCAGGCGATGCCCACAATCGACGCCAACCGCGATGGCACCGTCTCCGGGCAGGAGCGCGCGGCCTACGCCAGGCGTCGCGCCGAGGAGATCGCGCGCGGCCTCACACTCACGCTGGACGGCGCGTCGCTCCCACTCCACACCACCGACGCCGACGCCGAGCTGCTCCCCGGCCAGGGCGGCCTCCAAGTCCTCCGGCTCTCTACGTGGCTTGAGGCGCCGGCCGCCAGCCCCCACCTGCGACGCGCGACCTCCCTCACGTCGGGTGATTCGCTCACGTTCGCGCTCCGCGACGCCAACGACCCGTCGTCACTTGGCTGGCGGGAGATGCTCGTTGTCGCCAACGGACTCGCGGTCGGCGCCCCATCAGGGGCCGCGCTTCCCACCGGCGACGTCACGGACGAGCTGCGCCGCTACCCCGACGACCTGCTCCAGCTCCCGCTCGACGTGCGTGCCATTACCGGTCGCGTGATGGCCGGCGCGCCAGCGTCTGGGAGCTCTGTGGCTCCCGGCGCGCCCGCTGCGCTCGCCGTTCCGGCGGCCGGTGCCTCGCTCGAGCGCACCCCCGCCGGCCTCGCCGAGCTGATCACGTCGGCCACGCTGACGCCAGCCGTCATCCTCGGCGCCCTCCTCGCCGCCGCCGTCTTCGGGGGGCTGCACGCCATGACTCCCGGCCACGGAAAGACCATCGTCGCCTCCTACCTGGTCGGCGCGCGGGGCACCGCCCGCCACGCTCTCTTCCTGGGGCTGACCGTCACGCTGGTGCACACCGCCGGTGTGTACGCGCTGCTGCTCGTCACGCTCTTCGCCTCGCGCTACCTCCTGCCCGAGCAGGTCTTCCCGTGGATGAGCCTCGTCTCGGGCGCCCTGGTGCTCGCCATGGGCGTGTCACTCGCGCTCGCCCGCCTGCGGTCGTGGCGCGCGGATGTCTCACACGACCACGGCTCCGGCCGCCATTCCCACAGCTCTGGTGCGGATCACGGTCACTCGCACGACTTCGTCGACGACCGCGGCGCGATCACCTGGCGCCAGCTGCTCGCGCTGGGCGTCTCGGGCGGCCTGCTTCCCTGCCCATCGGCGACGGTCCTGGGCCTTGGGGCGATCGCACTCGACCGCGTCGCCTACGGGCTGGTGCTGATCCTGGCGTTCAGCGCGGGTCTGGCCGGGACGCTCGTC
>DASTZM010000403.1:0-2464 GCA_035764305.1 Chloroflexota bacterium
TAGCACGGGGGCGGGGACCTTCAGCAAGCCCTCAGCCTGGACTCAGCCTGCCCACAGCGCCCGGCGGGATGCTGTTCCCAACGGAGGAATCGATGGCACTGACCAAGCCGGCGGGGCTCAACGACGCCCCCGCAGGGGCGCCGACGAACGGGATCGCTGCCCGGGCCGAGCGGGCCGCCGGGCGGGACGAGGGGGCCAAGGGGGCCGAGGTGGTGCGCGACCCGATCTGCGGTATGACCTTCCATCCGGACGAGGCGGCGACGACGCGGGTTGCCGACGGCGTGACCTATCACTTCTGCGCCGAGCGCTGCGCGCGCACGTTCGACCGCGAGCGCGCTCCGCGCTCGGCCGCCGAGGCCGTGGCGCCGTGGGAGCCGACGGCGACGACCCCCACGGCGACGACCCCCACCGCGCCGGGCCTACCCAGCTGGCTCGTCCCGGTGGTGTGCATTGGCGCGGTGGGGGTCGTGCTGGCCGTCACGGTCTTCGGCGTCTCGACCAGCACGCTGCTCACCGGCGCGGTCGTGCTGGCCTGCCCGCTGATGCATGTCTTCATGATGCGTGGGCACGGTGGGCACAGCGGGCACGGGAGTGCGGACACACCCCCGAGCCACACCGCCGCGGCTGCCGGCGACCGGTCCTCCGGGCAACCCGGCGCACGCCCGGGCGGCCGGGGCTGCCACTAGCTACCCCGCTTCGAGCCGCCCGCGGCCCGCGTGCCGGGGTCCGGCTCCTGGAGCGCGGGTGGACGGCGGGGCTGCGAGAATGGCGCCAGGTGGGCCCTGGTCCGTGACGCTTAGTCGGTGACGCTTAGTCCGTGACGCCGGCCATCGACCGGCGGGTCATCCTGCGCGCGCTCCCCGCCGCGCTGCTGGTGGCGGGCGGCTGCGGCGCGGCGGAGGAAGCCCCCGGCATGGACGAGGTGGGCAGCGCGATGCAGCGCAGCGGTGCCGCCGTGGCGGCGCGCGGCGCGCGGCTCCTGGCGCTGGCCGACGACGCGCCCGAGGATGCACGCCTGCTGCTGCGCGCCGCGGGTGAGGAGTGGCGTGCCGAAGGCGCCGCCACGGCCGCCGAGGGCGCGCGCGTCGTCCGCGCCGCCGAGATCGTCGGTCAGGCGACTGCCCGCGGCCGGCGGCCGGCCGAGGCATCGCGCGTGACGCTCTCCGGGGTCGAAGGAGAGGCCGAAGGCCTCCTCGCCGCGGCGACACGGCTGGAAGCGCTCAGCCGCACGCTGGCGCGCAGCGCAGAGCGCGTGGGCGCCGTTCTCCCGACCGGCGAGCGCGCCGCGCTCGAGGCCGAGGCGCAGGCGCTGCTCGCCGTCGCGCGCGACGCGCGCCGTGCCGGCGTGGCGATGCACGAACAGGTCCGGCGCGCGCGGCAGAGTCTGGGCGAGCGGAGCTGAGCGCTGGTCGGTGTCCGGCGCCGCGCCGGAGGAGGGCGTCTCGTGCCGGGGGTCAGCCGGAGCGAAGGAGGCGCGTCGCCGCGGGCAGCAGGATGGCGAGCGAGGCGACGACGATCGGGCCGCGGCTGAGCGCCGCGTACTGGGCGTAGCCGATGGCCGGGTTCTGGCGGAGGCCGTCGAAGAGCGCGAGGTAGGGCTGGAGCGGCAGCTCGAGGGCGCTCTTGAGGGCGTAGTAGGCGGCAGGGAACGAAGGCAGCCAGACGGCGCCGGTGGCGTTCCCGACCGAGTTGAGAATCACGACCGAGCTGAAGACGAGCTGCGGCAGTACGAGGACGAGGGCGAGGACGAGGACCGCGCGCCGCCACCTCCGTCCGCGGGTGGGAGGCACCCACGCCTCCAGCTAGGCGCCGGCCGCCTTGGGCGTGGCGGGATCGTTCCCCCACTCGACCCACGAGCCGGCGTAGTTGGCGACGGTCTGATAGCCCAGCAGGCGCAGCACCCAGTAGGTCACCGAGGAACGCTGCCCGGTCTGGCAATAGGCGACGACTTCCTTGTCGGGCGAGACGCCGCGCGAGCGATAGAGCTGGAGCAGGGCGGCGGGGGGCTTGAGGAGCGCGTCGGGGGTGAAGTGCTCGCGCCAGTCGACGTTGATGGCGCCGGGGATGCGCCCGGCGTACTTCGCGCGCACGTCGTCGCCGCGCCACTCCTCGGGGGAGCGCGCGTCGAGCATGGCGACGGCGCCCGCGGGCATCCCGGTGGTGGCGGCGAGCATGCGCTCGCAGTCGGCTTTGGCGTGCAGGCGCTCGGGGCGGACCGCGGCCGAGAACCGCGCGGCGCGCGGCGGGGCGGGCTCAGTCGTGGTCGCGCCGCCGCGGGCCAGCCACGCCTTCAGCCCGCCGTCCAGAACGGCGGCGCGGGCGTGCCCGAGATACTCGAGCGTCCAGAAGAGGCGCGCCGCCGGCGTCTCGGCGCCGTTGTCGTACGCCACGACGCGGTCGTCGCTGCCGATGCCCTTCGTCGCGAAGAGGGCCTCCAGCTTTTCCTTCGCGTCGGGGTAGTTCT
>DASTZM010000404.1:0-5884 GCA_035764305.1 Chloroflexota bacterium
GTGGCCGCGGGCACCGATTCGGCCGCGGGCAGCGGCGGCTCCGAGTCCGCGGCCACCAGCGTGCCCGCCCGCCACAGCGCGACGTAGCGGAACGCGTCGATCGCCGGGTCGTGGCGCGAGATCGCGCACCGCTCCGCGCCCAGCAGCACGGGCACGCGCTGCGCGATCAGCTGGCAGATACTGTCCAGGTCCAGTGACGCGCTGACCAGCCGCGCCAGCTCGTTCAGATGGCGCAGCTGCTCCACGTGGGACAAAGGCCCCGCGGCCGTCGCAGATTCAGGTGGGGCTGGGCCTGTCGCGCCGGTCACGTCTGGCTAGGTCACCCCGACAGTGCTCCACGCCGCGGTGCGTCGCTCCTTCCGCACCATGCGCGGCGCCGCCGCGGCGGCGCCGTTCAGCGCCAGGACGATCCCTAGGCCGATCAGCCCGTCGCCGACACTGAAGCTGCCCCGCAGCGGCGGCGCCACGATGCGGTCGGAAAGCAGCGCCAAGCGCGTCTCCGCCTCCGGGAGGAGGACGTCCTTGGAGCGGCGCAGCGGCGCGCCCACGCCCGTACGCGCCAGGGCCGCCCCGTGCCCACCGCGTACAAGCGTCTCCGAGCTGACCGGCATGAGTCCACCGTTGGCGGCCATGACGGCGAAGTTGAGCGCCATGCCAGCCAGCAGCCAGCGCATGCCGGGAAACCCGAGATTCGTCGTCAGGACACCGGCCAGCGCGACGTTGGTCGCCCACAGCGCCGCCAGCCGCCAGCCGCTCGGCAGCGTCAACGCGTGGTCGCCGACCAGGTAGAGCTGGACCGCAACCGACGCGGCCGCGATCGGCCACCAGCGAACAGTCTGCGCAGCACGGTGGTTACCCGTGCTTCCAGCGCCTGCGGCGTTCACCGACCAGTGCCAGCGGGCAACCGCGAGCGCCAGGCCGAGCGCGGTGGCCGCGACGATGATCACCGAGCTACGGACTGGTGCCCGCTAGCAGCCGTTGTCGTCCGGGAAGCACTCAGGAGCGGCGACTCCCAGGCCCACGGCGAGAAGCCCCACCGCCAGTAGCGCCAGACGCAGCACCGGCCGGTACTCCTGGGCCACACGGAGCAGAGAGGAAAGACGGGTCATGGCACCTCCTTTAGACGAGCCTGTTGCTCGCCTCCACAGGATGGAGTGCCGGTGCTTACAGAGCGCTTACAAATGCTGCACGCTTACGTGTGGGCGCTGCCGCCGCGAGAGCTCGTGCTCCGCGCGCACGCGCGCGCTGGAGCAGGCCCTGGGCGCGCGCCGACTGCGCGTTCACAGCCAGCGCCCGGGCCGCCAGATTCAGTGCCTCGTCATATGCCTGCTCGCCGAGCCGCGCCTCGCCAAGATCGAGCAGCGCGGCGACGTACATCTCTTCCAGCTGGAGCCGGCGTGCCTGCCCCCATTCCGGCCACAGGTCCTCCAGAAAAGGCCCGCGGTAGAGCGCGATTGCCTCGGCCAGCCGCGCCGGCGCGCGCCCCCGTGCGGCCGCGCAAAGCTTCTCGAACGCCTCGACGTCCAGTCGGCAGCGAGTCGCGGGGTTGATGCGGTAGCGCCCCTCGTGCTCTTCCAGCACACCCGGGTGCAGCGCGCGGCGCAGGCAATGCGCGTTTGTGTGGAACGCGCTGCGCGCCGCCCCGTCGGTGGCGTCCGGCCAGACGTCTGAGATGATCTGTTCGCGGCGTCGCCAGCCGCGGTGGCAGAGCAGATAGAAGAACAGCTCCTTGCTCTTGCGGCGCCCCCACTCCGTTGCGCGCAGGCGGCGGCCATCTACGCGCACCTCGCTCTTGCCAAGGGCATAGGCCTCGAGCACGGGGAGCCCACCCCGCGCCTGTTGCTCATCCGATCCCTCAGATGAGATCTCTGGCGCGTCTCCTGATACGGCCGTGACCTCCTGGACGTAGCTGCACGCATCGTCCAGCATGCTCTCCAGCCGACCGCCGCCGATACCTTCGGCCACTGCCACCTCCAGCACTGCCTGTGCCCGCCGGGCATCCCCCAGCAGGAAGCCGTAGTAGCCCAGCGTGGTCAGAAGGTCCGCGAGCGATGTCATGTCGGCCAGCGCCTCGACGCGACGTCCCATCGCGTGCGCGAGCTGTCCGCGGTAGAGGAGCGAGCGCGCCACTTCACGCTGCGCTCCGCACTCGGCCAGGATGCCCAATGCCTCGTCCAGCAGCACCTGCGCCCGCACGAACTCGCGCCGCGCCAAGTGCACCATCGCCAGCGAGCGGCCGTAGAGCCCCTGCTCATAGCGGCTTCCCGCGGTCTTGGCGTCGTGGAGCGCCTGCCGTGCGCGCACCTCTGCCCCCTTCAGGTCGCCGCTGAGACGCAGCAGCTGGCCGATGCTGTCGGCCGCGCTTCGCCCCAGAAAGGGGCTCTCGGCTGCGCCCACCAGATACTCGGAGCGCGCGTAGGCCTCACCGGCCGCGGGCAGGCGGTCCAGGTCCCGCTCGACGTCGCCGAGGCTGATCCAGGCGCACGCCTCGACGCGGTGCCACCCCGCCTCCCGCGCCAACCCAATCGCCTCCAGCAGTACCGCGCGGGCGCCGAGTACGTCTCCCGCGTAGTGCTTGGCGAGCCCAAGGTTATTGAGCGTGCGTGCCTGCGCCAAGGCGTTTCCCACGCGCCGCCACACGGCCAGCGCGGCCTGCAGTGCGCTCACGGCCATCTCAAGATCGCCCATCTGGAGACTGATGGCTCCCAGTACGTCCTGGGACAGAGCCGTCTGCGCCGTCCGACCGGCCGCGGTATTCAGGCGCGCCGCCTCGTCGGCGGCGCTCCGCGCCTCCTCCAGCTCGCCCAAGCGCGCCAGCACGTGGGCAAGACGGAGTTGTGCGTCCGCCCGCAAATCGGCAGGCCCCGTGCCGCCCAATCGTGCAATCGCGGCGCGGCACAGCGTGACGGCCTCCGTTGACTTGCCGCTCCGGTTGAGGAACGTTGCGCGTGCCAGCTCCAGCTCGGCCACCATGTGTGAGTCGTCGGCCACCCCGGCCCGGGCGCGGTCCAATAGGGCATCAACGATCGCCACGTCCGCGCCGAACGCGTACTCCGCCCGCGCCGCGAGCATCAGAAGCGATGGATGCCTATCGACGACCGCGGGGGGAAGCCAGCGCAGCCACCGCCGCAGCGCGTGCCAGCGGTCCGTGGCGACGTGGTGGGGTGCCGCGACGGTAATAAGCCGCGCCGCCCGCGCAAACTGCCTCCCCGCCAGCGCGTGATCGATCGCCTGCGGTAGCTCGCCCGCCGCCTCCGCCAGGCGCGACGCGCGCCGCTGCAGCCAGCGGTAGCGCACGGGCTGCTGGGTGCGCAGCGTGTCTACCAGGAACTCCCGGAACAGATCGTGGAAGCGGTAGTACGCCGGCTCCGAGACGTCGCGCGGATCTCCTCGCCCGCTCGCGGCGTACCATGCCGCCGAGCCTTCGGGCGCATCCGCCGCCAAGCCCTCAGCATCATCCGGCGCCTCGTCCAGTCGCGTCAGGAACAGTCCCCGCGCCTCTGCCGCCGCCAGCAGCCGCGCCGCCTCATCGCGCGGCCGCTCTAGCAGCGCCGCGCACCGCCCCACCTCGATGTGCGGCAGCACGCTCGCGCGCAGCAGGAACCCCTGCAGCGCCGCCGGCTGACGCCCCAGCACCTCCGACGCCAGGAACGCGAACAGCTCCCGCCGCGCCCGTTCCGGCAGCCGCTTCCGCGCTCCCCTACCCTGGCTGCTCGCCGCGGCCACCGCACTCGCCGCGGCCACCGCACTCGCTGCGGCCGGCGCGACCGCCGCGCCCCGCACAGCCGTTCCATCGCCCCCCTCGGCAACATGCGGCGCCAGCAGTAGCGTCGCCATCGGCCAGCCCAGCGTCTGCGCGTGCAGCGCCGCCGCACGCTCCCCGTCCAGTCGGGCCACCCCCGTCCGCTCCGCCAGCTGCGCCGTCTCCTCCACCGTCAGGCGCAGCTGCTCCGCATCCACCCGACCCACCGTTCGCCGCGCCGTCAGCGTACGTACGTGCGGCAGATCCGGCAGCGTCCGGCCGCCCAGGATCAGGTGACAGTGCTCCGGCAGGCGCTCCAGCAGCTGGTCCAGCACCGCCCCCGCCGCCGCGTCCCCCGCCAGCGCGTGGCAGTCGTCCAGCATCAGTATCAGGAAGTCCGGCACGTCCTCCACCAGCTCGGTCACGAACAGCCCCACCGCTGCCCGCGCCTGCTGCGCGTCCATCCCACCCCCCATGCTCCCCACCTCTGTGCCACCGTCCCCACCCGCACCCACCAGCGCGCCCAGCGTACGCCGCCCAAACCCCGGCACCCGCCGCGCCACCGCCGCCACCAGGTACGTCAGCAGCGACGCTACGTCCCGGTCGTGCTCGTCCAGCGTGCACCACGCCACCAGCGCGTCGACGTCCGCGGCGAAGTGCGCCATTAGTGTCGTCTTGCCGTATCCCGCCGGCGCCACGACCGTCGTCGCGCGCAGCCCCTGCGCCACGTTGTCGTGCAGACGCTCCAGCAGCCGTCCCCGCCGCAGCGTGCGCCCCCGCGGCATCCGTGGTGGGACGACCTTGCTCAGGAATCCGGGACTGCCGGGACTGCCGGGGCGACCGGCCCCGCGGAATTCACCCGGCTCTTGACGCCGGACCGGCTGGGCACGCTGGACCTGGCCGCTCGCGCGGCGAAAATCGGTGTCGACCACGAAGCCGGCGCGCTCTCCCCCGCGCCTTCCTTATTATGAACACATCGGACGCGCGCCGGGCGAACTGGTCCGGACGAAACGCCCGGTTTGCTGCTTTGGACAGCCGTAACCGCGTAAACTTTCGCCGTACACACGCCACACCCCACACGCAGCGCCGGCACCGCAGGTCGGTTGGGGGGAACGCCGCGACCGTGGTAGATCGTCTCCTCAAGCAGGGCCTCACGCAGCACCGCGCCGGGACCGTCGCACAGGGCATCCCGGTCGAGGAGCGCGCGCGCCTGCTCGCCGGCACCTCCCTCTTCGCCGGCCTGCCGCCGGAAGACCTCCTCCCCCTCGCCGAGGCGGCCGAGGTCGTCACCTTCCAGCCGGGCGAGCGCATCGTCAACCAGGGCGACCCCGGCGAAAGCCTCTACCTGGTCGTCGACGGGCGCGTCGAGGTGCTCGCGCGCATCAACGAAGACGGCGTCGTCACCGAGACCGTCGTCGCCTGGATGACCGTCGGCGATGCGCTCGGCGAGCTCTCACTCCTGGATGGCCAGCCCCGCTCGGCCAGCTGCGTCGCGGTGAACCCGGTGACCTGCCTCTGCCTCGGCCGCGAGCCCTTCCTGCGCGCGATCGAGGAGAACTGGTCGCTCAGCCACGCCCTCCACGTCGTCATGGCCCAGCGCCTGCGCATGGCCGACAAGCTCCTCGCCGAGCACTCGCGCGATCCGCTCACCGGCCTCAACAACCGGCGCGCGCTGGCGGATCTCTACGAGCGCGAGGCCCAGCGCGTCCAGCGCGTCGCCCGCCAGCACGGCAGCGACGGGCTCCACCCACTCGCCGTCGTCTTCTGCGACGTCAACCGCTTCAAGCAGATCAACGACACCTACGGCCACCAGGTGGGTGACGAGGTCCTCCGTGCTATCGCCGACGTCCTCACCGCCGCCAGCCGCGCCACCGATCTCGTCGCGCGCTACGGCGGCGACGAGTTCGTCATGCTCCTCCCCGACGCCGGCGTGCACGGCGCCGAGCTCGTCATCCACCGCATCCGCGAGCGCATCGCCGAGCGTCCCCCCGGCCCGGTCCCCTTCACCGTCAGCCTGGGCTACGCCATCGTCGACCCCGAGGAGCCGCAGGGACTCGACCAGCTCCTCTCGCGTGCCGACGAGGCCATGTACCGCGACAAAGAAGCCGCCCACGCCCGCGAGGCCGAGACCAACCGCAGCTT
>DASTZM010000405.1:0-2534 GCA_035764305.1 Chloroflexota bacterium
CGAGCGGGCGCGAGCAGAGCCCGCAAGTCACCTACGCCCGAACTCTCTCTCCAACTGCGCATGACTCAAATGAATCATCGTCGGCCTCCCATGCGGACACGTCCGCCGCATGTCGCACGCCTCCAGCTGCGCGATCAGCGCCGCCATCTCCTCCGGCATCAGCGCGTCCCCCGCCCGCACCGCGCTGTGGCACGCCACCGCCCACCGCGCCTGGTCGTGCAACGGCCCGTCGCCGTACTCGCGCTCGATCAGCGCGTCGATCAGCTCCGCCAGCACCTTCGAGCGGCCCTTCGCCGCGATTGCCCGCGGCACCGCCCGCAGCAGCCACGCCTGCGCGCCGAACGGCTCCAGCTGGAACCCAAACGCCGCCAGCGTCGCCGCGTTCTCCGCCAGCCACGCATGCTGCACCGCGTTTAGCTCGATCGACTCAGGTGCCAGCAGCAGCTGCGCCACCGGCGCGTCATCCGATCGCTCGCGCTCCTGCTTCAGCAGCTGCTCATACAGCACCCGCTCATGTGCCGAATGCTGGTCAATCAAATACACCCCCGACGCATCCTCCGCCACGACATACGTCAATCCCACCTGCCCCAACGCCCTTAGCCGTTTGGTCGGGGGAGGCTGTGCCGGTGGTGGTGGAGCGGCCGCTTCGACGAGCGAAGCGATGTCGGCCGGGGTCTGGGGCGGAGCCCGAACGGGGTCCGGGGCAGCGCCCCGGTCGGGCTCGGGCCGAAGGCCCGAAGAAGAAGGGGGTGCCGGGAGTCCCCCCGGCGCGGGGTCCGGGGCGAAGGGCCCCGGCGGCGGCACCGAGTCGCCCTCGGAATACCAGCCCGCGGTCGGAGCCAAAACAGGAACAGGCGCAAACTCCCGCAGCGCCTCCCTCACCGCCTCCCTCACCAGCTTGAACGCCAGCCGCTCCCGCCTCAGCCGGATCTCCAGCTTGGTCGGATGCACGTTCACGTCCACGTCGTCCAGCGGCGTCTCCAGGCACACCACCGCCACCGGATGCCGTCCGCCCGGCAGCAGCGCGTGGTACGCCTCCTCCACCGCGTACGTCAGCACCGCGCTGCGCACCACGCGCCCGTTCACCGAGAAGGTCAGGTACAGCCGCGTGTTCCGGTGCTCCTCCGGTCCACAGCAGAAGCCCCACACGCGCATGCCGTCTTCTTCGCGCTCCGGCAGCGCCAGCGCGCGCGACGCCAGCGTCGGACCGTACGCCGCCGCCAGCGCCTCGCGCAGATCCCCGCTGCCCGGCGTCTGCACCGCTTGGCGGCCATCCACCTCCAGCGTGAACCTCACGCGCGGCGCCGTCAACGCCAGGTGCGTGCACAGCTGCACGATCTGCCGCACCTCCCCCGCCGCCGTGCGCTGGAAGGCCTGCCGCGCCGGCACGTTGTGGAACAGCTGCCGCACCGCTACCGTCGTTCCGACCGGGCAGCCCGTGGCGCCGTGGTGCAGCACGCGCCCACCCTGCAGCCGGATTGTGTGCCCCACACCTGCCGCGCCGCCCTTGCCTCCCGCCACACGACTTGTGATCTCCATCGCCGACACCGCCGCGATGCTCGCCAGCGCCTCGCCCCGGAACCCCAGCGTCCGAACCCGGAACAGGTCGTCCAGCCCCGCCAGCTTGCTCGTCGCGTGGCGCTGCACCGCCAGTGGCAGCTCCTCCGCCGGAATCCCGCAGCCGTTGTCCGTGACGCGGATCAGCGTGAACCCGCCCCGCTGCACCTCCACGCGCACGCTCGTCGCCCCCGCGTCCAGCGCGTTCTCGACCAGCTCCTTCACCACCGACGCCGGGCGCTCGACCACCTCGCCCGCCGCGATCTTGGTCACCAGGTCGTCCGGCAGCAGCCGGATCGCCGGCCCACCGCTCGGGTACGCGCGCTCGGGCCCCTCGGCGACGCGCACCCCGGCGCTCACGGTCACGGCCATTGGCGCTACCCGCCCACCATCCGTCGTCCCGCCACGGCCAGGATCTCTTCCTTCAGCGCCGGCGTCCCGTCGAGCAGCTCGTTCAGCCGTCCCTCGATCCGCCGCAAGAACGCGGTGTCGTCCAGTGTCGCCAGGTTGACGCGCACGTTGATCGCGCTCGCGCGCAGCGCGGCCTCGGCAAACAGCGCCGCCACGCCCGCGTCCGACGCGAGCAGGTGATTGCCGTGCTCCGCCACGATCCCGGCCAGCTCGAGCGCACGCCGCGCCGCCGCCGCCATGTCCAGCGGTGGCGTCGCCGCCGCGCGCGTCGCGTCCTGGATGGCGTCGCGGCGTGCCGCCTTCTCGCCGTCGGTCTTGCGCGGCAGCCGGCGCGCGGCCGCCACCGCCTCGTACGCCGCCTCGTCCTCCTCGGTCAGGCGCATCAGCGTGCGTCGCAGGCGCTCCGCCTCCTCCAGCGCACCGCGCACGCGCTCCTCGACCGCCGCGTACTTCAGCCGCCCGACGGTGTAGTTCGCCACCATGCAGACCAGCGCCGCGCCGAGCGCCCCGACCAGCCCGGTGGCGCTGCCGCCGCCCGGTGCCGGGGCTTCGGCGGCCAGCGCATC
>DASTZM010000406.1:0-4642 GCA_035764305.1 Chloroflexota bacterium
AGATCGTGAAGACCACCGTCAGGTGCGAGAACGGCTTCCTGCTCATCCCCGACGCCCCCGGCATCGGCATCGAGCTCGCCCCGGACGCGCGCGACAAGTACCCGCCGCGGCCGAGACCAATCGGCGCGCGGCTGCACGTCGACGGCTCGGTTGTCGACCAGTGAGCGCCCCCCAACCCATCGGCAAGGAGCAAGAGACGATGGAGCGTGAACGACCGTGCCGGACGCGTCGCGACGTGGTCGGACGTACCGCCGCGCTTGCCGCGAGCGGCGCGCTGGCCGCTGCCTGTGGTGCCGCACGTGAGACGGCGCCCGCGGCCGCCCCCGTTCAGGGCACCGTCGAGCTGACCTGGCTGATGTCCGAGGACCCCAAGACCTCAGGCATGGAGGAGATGGCCGAGGCGTACAACGCGGCGCAGCCGCGCATCAGGGTCACAATCCTCCCCACCGGCGGCAACTACGAGGACAAGCTCAAGACGCTCATCACCAGCGGCAGCGCCCCCGAGGTCGCGCGCCTGAACGACGACCTGCTGGCCTCCTACGCCTGCCGCGCCAACTGCCGGCCGATCGAGGAGTTCCTCAGCCGCCAGAAGGTGAACAAGGACGAGTTCTTCCCCAACCAGTGGCGCCTGCCGGTCTACCAGAACAAGACCTACGCCATCATCTCGGGCTACCAGCCCCAGGTGATCTGGGTCAACGTCGACCACTTCCAGAAGGCGGGGCTCAAGGTCCCCACCGTCCCCTACAAGAGCAACGAGTGGACCTGGGACAACTTCCTGGACGCGGCGAAGAAGCTGACCAGCACCCAGCAGACGGCCGACGGCACGCCCCAGGTCTTCGGCACGAACGTGCTGCACTCGTGGTACGGCTACTGGGTGCACGGCCACGGCGGCGAGGTCCTCACGCCCGACCTCAAGAAGTTCGGCCTCTCGCTGCCCAGCGGGTACGAGGCGCTGCAGTGGGCGGCCGACCTGATCAACCGCCACCGCGTCCACCCCACCACCGCCTACACCGCGCAGTCGGGCAACAGCGCCTCCAGCCTCTTCGTCAACGGCCGCGTCGCCATGCTCGGCGGCGGCGGCAACTGGAACACCTACCGCACCCAGATTTCAAGCTTCCAGTGGGACATCGTCCCCTACCCCAAGGGCAAGGCGCGGCGCGGCCACACCGCGACGCCGCTGTTGTTCATGATCCCCACCGGCACGAAGTACCCCGAGCAGGCGTTCACGTTCCTGCTCCACCTCGTCTCGGACGACGCGCAGAAGATCCTCGCCGCCAAGGGGTTCCGCATGCCGCCCAAGAAGTCGCAGGCCAACGGCCCGCTGTGGCTGCGCCCCGAGCTGCCGCCCAAGAACCAGCGGCTGTGGGCCGAGGCGATGGAGGGCGCCACCTGGGAGCCGCCGATCCCCCAGCGCGAGAAGCTGCGCATGGCCTACCGCCCGGCGCTGACCCCCGTGTGGGAGGGCAAGCAGTCCGCCCAGGACGCGATGAAGGCCGTCGAGGCGCAGTGCAACGCCATCCTGCAGGAGCCGTGCGGCTAGTGGAGAGCAGCGCATGAGGATCACCGACGTCACCGCCACGCGCGTCCCGCTGCCGGCGCAAAAGATCGCCCCCACCTGGAACTCGATCGTCCAGCAGGAGCGCTCCGACGGCGCGCGGCAGCGCTACGCCACGCGCCTCGAGGTGCGCACCGACGAAGGGATCACCGGCTACGGCTTCGAGTCCGACGCCACGGTGCTCGGCCGCCTGCGCGACCACATGATCGGCCAGGATCCGCTGAGCGCCGAGGCGTGCTGGGACCGCATGTACGCCCACAACCGCAAGCCCGTCGCCAAGGGCGAGTACATCGCCTCCATCGGCAAGCTCGACGTCGCGCTGTGGGACCTGCGCGGCAAGGCGCTCGGCCAGCCCGTCTGGAGGCTGCTCGGCGGCCACCGCAATCGCCTCCCCATCTACGGCGCAGGCGGCTACTACGGCGAGGGCAAGGGGCTCAGGGAGCTCGCCGCCGAGATGGAGGGCATCGTTGCCGCCGGCTATCGCGCGGTGAAGATGAAGGTGGCCTGGCCCGGCGCCGGCCTCAAGCTCGACGCCGAGCGGGTGCGCGCCGTGCGCGAGGCGGTGGGGCCGGACGTCGACGTGATGGTCGACGCGAACAACGGCTGGGACTTCAACGACGCGCTGCGCTTCGGGCGGATGATCGAAAAGTGCGAGCCGTACTGGTTCGAGGAGCCGATCAAGCCCGACGACTACCGCGGCCAGGCGGCGCTGTGCGCCGCGCTCGACACCCCGGTGGCCAGCGGCGAGAACGAGTTCACCCGCTGGGGGTTCCGCGACCTGATCGAGCCGCGGGCAGTCGACGTGGTCCAGGCCGACGCGCGCACGTGCGGCGGCATCACCGAGTGGCTCAAGATCGCCGCCTTCGCCTCGGCGTACCACCTGCCGATGGCGCCCCACGGCAATGTCTATGCCGGCGCCAACTGCGTCGCTGCCGTCTCCAACGGCCTGATCGTCGAGTACCGTCCGCGACTCGAGCAGGACCACTCGCACGACCTGTACGACCCGCCCACGGTCGAGGACGGGCACATCACCCTGCCTGACGCGCCCGGCCTGGGCGTCCCCTGGCGCGAGGACCTGATCAAGCGGCTGCTGGCGGACGCCTCATAGCGGCCGGCCCAGAGCGGCCCAGAGCGGCCCGGGCCGAGCAAGCCGTCGGACGCGCGCGGCACCGCCGGTCACAACGCCTTGCTCGCGTTCCCGCCGATCCCCTGCCAGAACGCCGTCGCCGCGCGCGTCGACTCGTCCACCGCGTCCTTCGCCGTGATCTCGCCCCGGAACGCCTTGTTCCACGCCGGCGTGATCGCCGTCTCCGCCTTCCTCGCGCGCGCCTGCTCCCGGCGGAGACTATGGAAGGCTCCAAGGGGGCTGAGGGCCGCAGAATGAGGGCCGCGAGGGGGCTGAGGGCCGCAGAATGAGGGCCGCGTGGGATCGCCGCGGCGGGGAACTGCCAGGACCGGTGGGGCGCGGAGTGTGCGGGCGTGGTCCTGGACTGACGGATCCGCCGGGGCGGGCATGGTGGTGCTCTAAGATAGGGAGTGAGGAGAAGGTCGGCCAGAGACTGATCGCGGTGTTCGCCCGCCCCCGCCCGCGCGGCGGGCGGGCCCAGCCGGTCCGGAGGTCGACCATGTCGAACCGCATATTCGCCCCCACGGCGCGCCGCACGTCGGTCCGCACCGCCGTGCCCCACTCGCGACGCGCGCTGTTCCGGCGGGCCGCGGCGCTCACGGCGCTCGCCACGTCCGGTGCGCCCGCCGCCTGCGCCGGCCCGGGCGGTCAGCCGGACACCGGCAAGCCGTCCTCCATGGCCGGCGAGGTGACCGTGATGGGCACCTCCGCCCCCACCGGCGCCGGCGAGAACCGCTGGAAGCGCCTGACCGGCCAGTTCCAGGAGAAGTACCCCCGCCTGGCGCTGCGCGAGTCGTGGGACCCCGACCTCTACGCCCAGCGCAAGCTCGAGGTGCTCCTGGCCGCCGGCTCGCCGCCCGAAACCGCCGTTCTCCGGCGCCAGGCCGAGATCCCGCGCCTCACCTTCCTGGGCGCCGTACTCCCCGTCGACCCCTACGTCTCCAAGAGCACCGTGGTCAAGAAGGCCGACTACTACGACAAGATCCTGGCGACGCACACGCTCGACGGCAAGCTGTACGTCGTGCCGCACGACATCTTCCTGTACGTCCTGTTCTTCAACAAGGACGCCTTCACGCGCGAGGGGCTCAAGCCGCCCGATCTGACCTGGGACTACAAGGACTGGCAGGACGCCGCCATCAAGCTCACCAAGACCGCCGGCGGCGGCACCACCGGGCCGCGCCGCCAGTTCGGCGTCGAGATGCCCACCTGGTGGCGCATCCACTACATGGGCAACGCCGGCCTGCCGGAGATGGAGGGCGGCGTCGGCATCGCCCCACCCGAGAAGTGGGCCGTAACCTACGACCGCCAGGACACGATCGACGCCTACAAGTGGCAGGCCGACCAGTGGTGCCGCTACGCCGCCGCCATGCCCAGCGCCGACGCCGGTGACCTCTCCACCGCCACCGAAGAGGCGATGACTTTCCAGAACGGCAAGGCGGCGATGCGCTTCGTCGACAGCACCGGCGCCTCCGGCTTCTACGACCGCATCAAGGACTTCCAGTGGGACGTGACTCTCGCGCCGCTCGCCGATAAGAAGAAGCCGCGCATCAACACCGCCATCGGCCGCGGCTACGGCCTGCTCAAGGGCTCCAAGAACCCCGATGGCGGCTGGGCGTTCATCGAGCACTTCAACGATCCCAGGCGCATGCTCGAGGACGTCAAAGAAGCCGGCGGCGGCCTCTACGGCAGCAAGGTGATCATGGAGTCCAAGGAGTACAAGGCCAGCCCGGTGCCGCCCGCCGACAAGAACGTCTGGGTCGAGGGGCTCAAGGCCGCGCGCTTCTACCCCGAGCCGGGCTGGGAGCTCAGCCTCGTCGTCGACACGTCCGCGGTCACCGCCAACACGGGCGACATCTGGAAGTGCAAGGCGGCGCCCGAGGCGGTCCTGCGCCCCTACGGTCAGCAGATCAACAAGCTCCTCAAGGAGCGCACCGGCGCCAGATAGCCGTCCGGCGCGCCCA
>DASTZM010000407.1:0-2611 GCA_035764305.1 Chloroflexota bacterium
CCTCGGCAACGGCGCGCGGCTCGAGCGGCTGAACTGGCTCGGCGACACCTCGGCCAACGGGATGCGTCAATCGCACGGGGTGATGGTGAATTACCGGTACGCGCTGCCCCACATCGAGCGCAATCACGAGGCGTACACGAACGAGGGCATCGTGGTGACCTCGCCCGCCGTTCGCGGGCTGGCCGAGCAGGCCGTCCCCTCCCGCGGATGACGGCGGAGCCGCCGGGGCGAGGCGTCATCCCGCCCCGGCGGCTCGCACGATCAGGAACAGCCCCGCCGCCACGCCGGCCGCTCCGACGGCGCGCGCGACGCGCTCACCCGCCGGCGCGAGGCGCTCGACGGTGATGGCCGCCGCCACGACGGCCATCGCGCGAAGGTCCATCACCCCCATGACCAGGAGGATGGCCATCGGCCCGACGCAGCAGCGGCTGCAGTCGAGCCCGAGGCGCAGCCCGTGCCGCCAGGCCGTACCCGCGTCCGCCGGCAGCGTCCGGCCGGGGGCGGGTGCCTCCCGGCAGCAGGCCAGGTGACGCGCCTTCCACGCGGTGAACTGGAGCAATCCGGCCATCAGGACGACCGCGCCGACCGCGATCGGCACGGCACGCGCGAGCGCCGGCTCCTCCATCTCGAGCGCCGCCAGCCCGACCCCCAGCGGAAAGGCCGCCATTCCGAACCCGGTCCACACGAAGAAGTAGCCCGCGCCCGCGAGCGCGGTCAGCCGGCCGAGGCGCGCCTCGCCGGTCCTCGCGACGGCCTCGCGGTAGCGCCGCAGCATCCCGACGAGGCACGGCAGCATCATCGCCGCCATCATCACCACCCACATGCCGAGGAACGACGCCGCGGCGCCGGGCCACGTCTGCCCGGGCATGCGCATCCACGCCATCGACATGGTCCAGCCGCCCGGCATCGGCATCCCGCCCATCTCGGCCATGGACGCGCACCAGACGATGGTCCCCGCCGCGCTGGCGACGAAGAGCAGCGCCGAGACGCCGAGGAACGCGCGTTCGGAGGCCATGCGCCGTGGGACCTCCAGCCCCGCAGCCCGCGCCGTGAGCATCATGACGTCCCTCAGCGCCGGTCGTACTCGTCGTGGCGGCGCCACCAGACGCCGGTCTCGTTGCGGCCCCGGGGTGCGCGGTCGAGCCACTGGTACATCCCCCAGAGCGCGTCCAGGCCGCGCGCATAGGCGGAGTAGACGTGGTACACGGCGCCGTCCTCGAGCGCGAACGCGCTCACGCCCGGCCGCTCACGCGTGTAGGTGGCGACGTCGGTCCCGGTCATGGCCGCGAACGTCGTGGGCCCGTCGGGGGTCACGCGCGAAGGGATCGCGGCGGCGGGCTCCTCGCCGCCGCCCGGCGGCCACGGCTCCTCGCGCCGGTAGTTGTACTCGATGCCCCCCTGGCGCTGTTGCTCCTCGGTGAACTGGACGTTGAAGTCGCGGTTGAAGTCGCTGCCGGACGAGGACGCCCAGGGGAAGGTCCACCCCATCCGCCGCCGGTACGCCTGCAGCTTCGCGAGCGGCGCCCGCGACACCGCCGCGAGCGTGACGTCGTGGTGGGCCAGGTGGACGGCGAACCCGTTGAACCCGTCCGCGATCGCCGAGCAGGCCGGACACCCCGCGGTGTAGTCGGGCCCGAACATGAAGTGGTAGACGAGGAGCTGCGAGCGCCCCTGGAAGAGGTCCGCCAGCGAGGCGCTCCCCCCGTCCGTCTCGAACCGGTAGTCCTTGTCGACCCGCACCCACGGCAGCTCCTGCCGCCGCCGCGCGAGCTCGTCGCTGCGCCGGGTGAGCTCCTTCTCCGCCTCGAGCAGCGCGAGCCGCGCCGCCAGCCACTCCTTGCGCGTCCCCGTCGTGTGCTTCGTCATCGCTCCCGTCTCGTTTCTGTCGCCAGTGGTAAGGGCCGAGGAGGCGGGGCGGGAGTAACAACGGCGGCGCGGTTAAGAGCGGGCGATGGACCCTTCGATCGCGGCGGCAGGGCACGCGCTCCGCGCGGGGGATCCGCTCGGGGCGCTGAAGCGCGTCGCCCTCCGGGACGACCCGGCGGCCCTCGCGCTCCGCGGGATCGCGATGGCGCAGCTGGGGGAGCTGGGTCGGGCGCGGGAGCTGTTGCGACGCGCGGCGCGGCGCTTCGGGCCGCGGGAGGCGCTCGCCCGGGCGCGCTGCCTCACCGCCGAGGCGGAGGTGGCGCTGGCGGCGCGCGATCTCGCCTCGCCGCCGCCGCGGGCGCTGACCGAGGCCCTGCGCACGTTCATCGCTCGCGGGGATCGGGAGAACGCGTTGCACGCGCGGCTGCTGCAGATCCGGCGCCTGCTGCTGCTCGGCCGGATCGACGAGGCCGACGCCGCGTGCGCCACGCTCGACCTGCGGGCCGCGCCCGCACGGCTCGCTGCCATCGCCGCCCTCGCCGCCCTCGAGATCGCGCTCCGCCGCGGGCGCGCCGGCCGGGCGGGCGAGGCGCTCGCGCGGGCGCGGGAGGCGGCGGCGCGCTCGGGCATCGGGGCGCTGCGCGCCGAGGTCGAGCAGGCGGGACGGACCCTGGTCCTGCCGGCGGCGCGCCTCGTCGTCGCGGGCGAGGCGCGCTCCCTGACCCTGGCGGAGGTCGAGGCGGTG
>DASTZM010000408.1:0-3682 GCA_035764305.1 Chloroflexota bacterium
CAGGACGTCGCGCGCCGCTACCGGATGGGAATCTGCTTCTCGGCCTACGAGAAGGCCGGGCAGTACGACGAGATCGCCTACAACACCGCCGTGCTGATCGGCCGGGACGGCGCACTGATCGGCAAGTACCGCAAGGTGCACCTCGCGCTCGGTGAGGCGCGCAACGGCGTCGCAGCGGGGCACGAGCTCCCCGTGTTCGACTTCCACGGCATCGGCGTCGGCATGCTGATCTGCATGGACTCGACGCCCCAGGAGAGTACACGCCTCCTCGCCCGGCAGGGGGCCGAGATCATGCTCATGCCCATTATGGGGGACTTCCGCGCCAACGATTGGAAGCCGCGCGGCGAGAGCGGCTACCAGTGGGACGAGGCGCGTTGGAAGCTGGCGCAACAGGCGCACGCCTTCGACAGCCACCTCTACACCGCCATCGCGCGCAACAACACCGCGGGCAGCAGCGTCACCGCGCCGTGGGGGGAGATCCTGGCGTTCGACGACGGCTCGCAAGGCCTGGTGTGGGCCGACGTGAACGTGGACGACCGCCGGCGCCATCCCACCGGCTCGACGATGCAGTCGGTCCTGTGGTCGATGCGCCGCCCCGCCGTCTACGGCGCGCTGAGTGACGCCTCCCTGCCCGTGCTTAGACCGCCGGCCCTTCCGTATTGAACACCGGCTCGCCGGAGCCGACGCGCACCAGCACCGCCTCGTTCTCGGTCGTGCCCGTGTTCGCCTCGCGGTGGATCGCGCCGCGCGGCACGAAGATCACGTCGCCTTCCGCCGCCTCGCACGACTCGCCCCCGCCGCTGCCGTAATCCATCCGCGCCGTCCCACGCCGTACGAGGATGTACGTGTCGTACTCGCCGTGGTGGTGCCAGCCCGATGTGCTCCCCGCCGGCGTGCGCACTGTCCCGATCCACACTCCCGACCGTCCCTCCTCCGCCGGCTGCGCCACCAGTTCCGTCCGGAAGAACCCTGGCGTCTGCGTCGTCTGAGCCGTCCCCTCTCCCGCCCGAATCACCCGCACCTGCGCCGTCGCCTTACTCGCCGTCGCCGTCATTCGCGCCCTCCTCTTTCTAGAGCGTGACCCACTCGTCCAGGACGCGCGTCTTGTCTTCGTCCTTCCCGAAGTCCAGGCTGAAGGGGCCGGTGTAGCCCAGCGCGTCGAGGCGCCGGAAGAGGTCCGGGAAGTCGATATTCCCCTCTCCCGGCACCAGGTGGACCTCGTACTCCCCCGTGTTGTCGGTGATGCGCACCTGCGCGATGCGCTCCACGCCGAACGCCCCCAGGAAGCCAGAAATCTTCTCCGGCACCAGGTTGGCGTGCCCTGCGTTGAAGCTCCACTTCAGCCACCGCTGGCCGCGCGCGGCGCTCAGCGCCGGCGCATCCAGGAACCAGCGCAGCTCCTCCACGGTAAAAGGCATGTAGTGAATCTCGGCCCGCTCGGGCTCGGCGTTGTGGTTCTCCAGCCAGAGCGGCATGCCGTGCTCCTCCGCCATACCCACCAGCCGCTCGATCCGCGCCACCGCCGCCGCGCGCCGCCGGTCGATGTCCCCGAAGTGGTAGCCGCCGTGCACGATCACCGCCTCGCAGTCCAGCCGTCGCGCCAGCGCGATGTTGGCGCGGTTGTACTCGTCCACCGCCTGGCTCACGTACGGCGATAGCTCGGCGTTGTTCACACCCGAGCGCGTGTGGATGCTGATCCTCACCCCCGTCTCGCGGCACAGCGCCTTCACGCGCTTCACCCGCGCGTCGTCGAACGCGTCCATCGCGTTGGGGCCATCGTCGGCGTTGAAGTCCAGCCGGCGCATGCCCTGAGACTGCGCCCAGCGAATGGAGTCTTCCACCGAGCGGGTGGCCGGCGCGTTGTAGCCGAAGCGCTCCCTGGACGGCATCGCGCCCCAGCATACCTCCTGTTACGCTCCCCGCCGACACCCAGCGATGCCGTCGGGTCGCCCCTTCCTCCAGATCCCCGGTCCCACCAACGTGCCGGATCGCGTCCTTCGCGTGATGGACCGCCCCGTGATCGACCATCGCGGCCCCGAGTTCGCCTCCCTGACCAAGGAGATCCTGCCCCTGCTGCGCGCGGTGTTTGGCACCACCGGTGGCCCCTCGGGTGGCGAGCCAATCCTCTACCCCGCCTCGGGAACCGGCGCCTGGGAGGCATCGCTCGTCAACGTCCTGGCGCCGGGGGACCGTGTCCTCGCCTTCACCTACGGCCACTTCAGCGTGCAGTTCGCCCAGACGGCGCGCAACCTGGGCTTTAGCGTGGACGAGGTCCCGCTCCGCTGGGGCCAGCCGCTCCCACCCAAAGAGCTGCAGCGTCGTCTCGAGGCCGACGATCCTTCCTCTCCCTATAAAGCGGCGCTGGTCGTCCAGAACGAGACCTCTACCGGAGTCTTCTCAGAGATCGGCGCCATCAGGCACGCCATGGACGCCGCCCGCCACGACGCACTCCTGATCGTCGACGCCGTCAGCTCGCTCGGCAGCACGCCCTTCCGGCTGGACGAGTGGCGTGTCGACGTCGCCCTCGCCGGCAGCCAGAAGGGACTGATGCTCCCGCCCGGGATGGCCCTGCTGTGCGTCGGTCCGCGTGCGCGCGCCGCATCCGAGAAGGGCGGATCCCCGCGCCACTTCTTCGATTGGCGCCCCATCCTGCGCGACAACGCCGCCGGCTTCTTCCCCTACACCCCCGCCACGCTGCTGCTGTATGGCCTGCGCGAGGCGCTGACCATGCTGGTGGAGGAAGAGGGTCTAGAAAACGTCTACGCGCGCCATGAGCGGCTGGCCGCGGGCGTACGGACGGCCGTTCGCGCGTGGGCGGGCGCGGGCTGCGGGATCCTGTGCGAGTCGGAGACACATCACTCCCCTACCCTCACCGCGGTCACGATGCCTTCCGGAATCGATTCGGACGCCGTGATCCGCCACGCGCGCGAGCGGTTCGGCCTCTCGCTGGGCGTCGGACTGGGGCAGATCAAAGGGAAGGTGCTGCGCATCGGCCACCTGGGCGCGCTGAACGAGCTGGAGGTGCTGGGCACGCTGGGCGGCGTCGAGCTGGCGCTGCGCGAGTGCGGCGTGCGGGTGGAGCTGGGCAGCGGCGTGGCAGCCGCGCAGCGGGCCTTCCTCTCCGAAGAGCGACCCAAGTGACCGCGGCCCCGCCGACGGGGCCACTCCCCCGGAGCGCGGTGCCGGCCCCGGCGCGGCTGGCCATGGGCCTGCGGCCGGAGGGGCAGGCCGCGCTGCTCGAGGAATACGACAACATGCTGTCGTGCATCCGCTGCGGGCAGTGCCTCACCTCCTGTCCGACCTACGTCCTCTCCGGCCACGAGGCCGAGGGGCCGCGTGGACGCGTCGCCATGGCGCGCGCGCTGCTCGAGGGACACCTGGCGCTGACCGACGACCTGGTGCTGCACGAGCAGAACTGCCTTGTCTGCGACGCGTGCACCGCGGTCTGCCCCGCTGGCGTGCACATGGATCCCCTCCAGGTAGCGCTGCGTACCGCCATCGACCCGCAGCGCCGTCGCCCGCTGCCCGATCGTCTGCTGCGACACCTCGTCTTCCGGCGCCTCTTCCCTAACATGCGCGCCTTCCGTGTGCTGGTCCGCTTGATCTGGCTCTACCAGCGAACCGGCCTCCAGCGGCTTGCCCGCACCCTGGGGGTCCTCAGGCTGCTCGCCCTGGACAAGAG
>DASTZM010000409.1:0-2270 GCA_035764305.1 Chloroflexota bacterium
GGCTCCCGCCGTCCAGGATCCGTTTGCAGCACTCCGCACGGTGCCGGCGTCCGGGCCACCCGCCACCCCACAGGCGCCCAAAGCGCCACGCCTGTACCTCTTTGGCGCGGACCAGCAGGGGCGCGACCTGTTCTCGCGCACGCTTATCGGCTCCCGAGTCTCGCTCACCATCGGGCTCACCGGCGTCGCGCTCTCGCTCGTCATCGGCTCACTGCTCGGCGCAGCATCCGGCTACCTCGGCGGCGCGGTCGACAACCTCATCCAGCGCACCATCGAGATCATCCGCTCGATGCCCACCTACCCGTTGTGGATCGCCATCGCCGCCGCCCTGCCGCGCACCACGACCGTGACGCAGCGCTTCTTCCTCATCTCGGTCGTGATCTCGCTCGTCCAGTGGACCGGTCTGGCACGCGAGCTCCGTGGCAAGGTCATGTCCTACCGCCAGCTGGACTACATCGCAGCCGCCAGGCTGGCCGGGGGCGGCCACCTGCGCACGATCCTGACGCACATGCTGCCCAACGCGGCGAGCCACATCATCGTCGTCGCCACCCTCGCCGTCCCGTACTCGATCGCCAGCGAGACGACGCTCAGCTTCCTGGGGCTCGGCATGATGCCGCCCGCGGTGAGCTGGGGCGTGCTGCTGCGCGACACCCAGCAGATCGACTCGCTGCTGCTCCATCCCTGGATGCTCTGGCCCGCCGTCCCGGTGATCCTCGCGGTCGCGTGCTTCTTCCTGCTCGGCGACGGCCTGCGCGACGCCATCGACCCCTACAGCTAGGCCCCAGCCATGATCGTCAGCCCTGCGTCCGACAACGTGCTCGAGATCGACGACCTGCACGTCCACTTCCGCACGCGACTCGGCGTCGTGCGCGCCGTCAGCGGCGTGACCCTGGCGGTCCCGCGCGGCCGCGTGCTTGGCGTCGTCGGCGAGTCAGGCTGCGGCAAGAGCGTCATGGCCCTGGCGGTGATGCAGCTCGTCCCACCGCCGGGAGAGGTCGTGCGCGGCAGGATCACGCTGCAGGTGCCGGGCAGGGAGCCCGTGGACGTGCTGCGCTACGGACGCAACAGCCAAGAGATGCGCGCCATCCGCGGCGATCACGTGGGCATGATCTTCCAGGAGCCCATGACGTCCCTCAACCCGTGCTACACCGTCGGCGAGCAGATCGCGGAGGGGATCATCCTCCACCAGACCCCGGACCGCGCGGAGGCCGAGAAGCGCACCGTCGCGATCCTCGCCCGCGTCGGCCTGCCGAACGCGGCGCGCCTAGCCCACCAGTACCCGCACGAGCTGTCCGGCGGGATGCGCCAGCGCGCGATGATCGCGCTGGCGCTCTCGTGCCGGCCGGGCCTGCTCATCGCCGATGAGCCAACCACGGCCATCGACGTCACGACCCAGGCGCAGATCCTGGACGTGATGCGCGAGCTGCAGAGCGACTTCGGCATGTCGATCCTCTTCATCACCCACAACCTCGGCGTCATCGCGCAGATGGCCGACGAGGTGGCGGTCATGTACCTCGGCCGCATCGTCGAGCGCGCCCCGGTCGAGGCGCTGTTCGAAGCGCCGCTGCACCCCTACACCCGCGCGCTCCTCCAGTCGATCCCCCGCTTCGGCAGCCGCCAGAAGAGCCGCCTGCACGTCATCGCCGGCAGCGTGCCCGGCTCATACACCCAGGTGCCGGGCTGCCCATTCCATCCCCGCTGCCCGCGTGCCATCCGCGGCGTGTGCAACGTCCGGGTCCCGGCCCTCCTGCCCGCCGCGGGCGGCGAGGTCGCGTGCTTCCTCCACCACCCCCCGGAGCAGAGCTATGCTGCCGCTTGAGACCGCCCACCGGCCGGTGCCCAGCCCGGGGGACGGCACGCCGAATCTGCTGGAGGTGCGGGGGCTCAAGAAGCACTTCCCGATCCGGGGCGGGCTGCTGGGGCGCGTCACGGGGCAGGTGCGCGCGGTGGACGGGGTGGACCTGTTCCTCAAGGAAGGCGAGACGCTGGGTCTGGTGGGCGAGAGCGGGTGCGGCAAGAGCACGGCGGGGCGCACGATCATCCGGCTGCACGAGCCCACCGCGGGGGAGATCGTCTTCAACGACGCCGCGCGGGGCCCCGTGCACCTCGAGCGGGCGGACACCGCGACGCTGAAGCGGGCGTGGCAGCAGATGCAGATGATCTTCCAGGACCCCTTCTCGTCGCTCGACCCGCGCATGTCGGTCGGGCGGATCGTGGGCGAGCCGCTGGCGGTGCACCAGGGGCTGCGCGGCTCGGCGCTGCACGACCGG
>DASTZM010000410.1:0-16994 GCA_035764305.1 Chloroflexota bacterium
GCTGCCGATCCTAGACCGCGATCGCTCGGTGCGCGTGCCGTGCGACGTGCGGATCGACGGCGTGGCCTATCCGGGTGCCGAGGTGCGCGAGAAGGGGTCGCTCGGCTCGGCGTCGACGCTGGAGGGGAAGCCGGGCTTCAACGTCTGGTTTGGGCGGGTGCGGCCGTTGGGGCTGGAAAAGGTGACGCTGAACAACTGCCGGCAGGACGCGTCCTTTCTGCACGAGCACCTGGCGTACGACCTCTACCGCCGCGCCGGGCTGCCGGGGCCGCGCACGGCGTACGCGACGCTGACGCTCAACGAGCGGCCGTACGGCGTCTATGTCTTGGTCGAGCCGGTGGACGACGAGTTCCTGGGGCGTGCGTTCGGGGCAGAGAACACGCGCGGCAACCTCTACGAGGGGACGGCGCTGGGCGAGCTGCTAGATGGGGCGCGTACCCCAGCGCTGGTGGAGCTGAAAGACGAGGAGAAGGGGCGCACGAGGAGCGACCTTGCGGCGCTGAGCGCGGCGGCAGAGGTGGGGGACGGCGCGTTCGAGGCGAGCGTCTCCCGCTTCCTGAACTTCCCTGCGTTCCTGCTGGCGTATGCGCTAGACGCACTGCTGGCGCACTGGGACGGGCCCTTCTTCAACCACAACAACTACTACCTGTACTTCAACCCCGCGGACGGGCGCGGGATCTTCCTGCCCCACGGGATGGACCAGGTCTACAACGCGGAGTGGGACTCGCTCACGCCGCCGGTCGCGCGTCTGGCGCAGCGCGTGCGCGCGATCCCGGACCTGGCGGCACGCTGGCGCGCCATGATGGACGACGTGATCGACCGCGTGTGGGACGTGGAAGCGCACCTGGCGCGGATCGACCAGGCGGCGGCGCTGCTGGAGGACTTCGTGGCGGGAGGTGCGCCGGACGCGGTGGTGGAGCGTGAGGTGTGGCAGTTTCAGCGGTCGGTTGACGGGATGCGGGACCAGGTGCGCTGGCGCCACGAGCAGTGGGTGCGTGCCGACGGGACGCTCGTGGGGCCGATGCCCGGCGACCCGCCAACGGAGAACGCGATGCTCGCCGCGCCCGCGGCGCCGGTACCTACCGAGTGAGCGCCGCGGAGTAGAAGCGCAGGTACTCCGGCAGGTACGTTCGCCAGTACCAGCCCTCGTGCTCCCCCTCGAGGACGCGGGCGGTGACGGGAGCGCCGCGCGCGGCGAGCGTGCGCGCCAGCTGCTCGGCGGCGCCCCGCCAGGAGTCGTGGTCCCCGACGTCGATCCACACCACCGGGCCTTTCGCGGCGGTGGCCTTCGCCGCGAGCGAGAGTGGATCGTGCGCCGCGAAGTACGCGGGGTCGCCGAAGAACTCGGGGCTCTTCTCGTAGGGGCGCAGCGTCGGGCTGTGGGCGCCCGCCACACCGAACGTGTCGGGATAGTTGAGCGCAAGCTGGAGCGCGCCGTGGCCGCCCATCGACAGCCCGCCGATGGCGCGGGTCTCGCGGGTGGCGGTCGTGCGGAACGTCGCGTCGACGTGGGTCACGAGGTCCTCGGCGACGTAGTCGCCCCAGCGGGCACCACCACCGGCGTGGTTGACCCAGAACGACTGCTCGCCGTTGGGGAGGATGACGACCATGGGGTCGATCAGGCCGAGGGCGAGCATGCGGTCGAGGTCCTCGGTCAGGGCGTACCCCAGCCACTCCTCCACCCCGTACGCCGCCGCGCTGCCCACCCCGTGCAGCAGGTACAGGCTGGGGTAGCGCGCGCCGGACATCTTGTAGCCGGGCGGCACCCATGCCAGGTAGTCCATCTCACGGTCGAGCGACCGGCTGTAGAAGGTGACCGTGCGCCACTCGCCGCGCTGGTCGGGGAGGCGGCCGGGGCCACCGGCCATCGCCTCGACGCGCTCGTGGACGAGCTGACTGGACAACGGCAGCACACCGCCGGGGAGGCTGGCTGGAGCGGCGGCGGGCGCAGAGACCGCGAGCGCGCGGGCGGTGCGCTGGGTCGCGGGGGCGCTCTCGGCCGGCGTCGCGCCGGTCGCGTGGCTGGGGACGGGAGAGGGCTGCCAGGCCGCGCGGTCGCGCACGGGGAGGTCGGCGGTCTGCGCCGCGCTGGCGGGCAGGACCGCCGCGCCGGCCCACCCGGCGGTGGCGCAGAGGCTCACCGCCAGAACGATGGCGCCGGAGGGCCAGTGCGTCCATATGCCGCGTGCCGCAGCGGGTATCCCGGACTTCCTGTTCACGGAGACCAGACTACGCGCGTTCCGCGCGGTGCCGTATGACCGGCGTAACCGGCGCGGCGTGTGGGATTTCACACTCCACATCGCCTGCGCGGAGGCGTCAGACTCGCAGGGCGTAGGCGATGGCGTCTTCGAGCGCCAGGCCGCGCCCGGCGGCGAAGGCGGCGTCGTACGCGCCGTCGGAGAGCAGCTCGCGCGTGCGGGCCAGGCCGCGCACGTATTCCTCCTGGTCGGCAGGATCGAACGTCGCGTGCAGGCGCTCGAGCAGCGCGCCGCACGCGCCGAAGAGCGTGGCGGCGGCGTCGCCCCGGTCGCGCGCCGCGGCGATGGCGCCGAGCCCCGCGAGGCACAGGGCGATGGCGTGCTGGTCGCCGAGCGCCTGGGCGATGGGCAGCGTCTCGCGGAAGCGCGCGGCGGCGCCGGCGGCGTCGCCGCTGCGGTGGGCGATGTGTCCCAGGTTGTGCAGCGCGGTGGCGACGCGACGTCGGTTACCGGAGGCGCGCGCCAGCGCCAGACTCTCCTCGTAGTAGCCGGCGGCGCACTCGTAGTCGCCCTCGCGCCGGCAGATCTCCCCAAGGATGTTGAGGGCACGCGCCTGGAGGCCGGCGTCGTCCAGCCCGCGCGCGATGTCGAGCGACTCCTCCAACAGCGTGCGCGCGGCGCTGGATTCGGTCTGCTGGAGGACGTGTCCCAGCCAGGCGAGGGCCGAGGCGAGGCCGCGAGGGTGGCCGACGTCTCGCAGGATGGCGACGCTCTCCTCGAGCTGGCTACGCGCCGCCGCCTGATAGCCCTGATACCAGGTGAGCACGCCAAGCCCCGTCAGGGCGAAGGCGCGGGGTGCGGTGCGGTCCTGGGCGTGGGGCAGGCGCAGCAGCGAGGAGAGCCAGTCCCATCCCTCTGCCAGGTAGCCGCGGATGTGCCAGAAGAGCCACACGCCGCCGGCCAGGCGCAGGCCCAGCTCGGTAGTGTGCCGATCTTCAGGCCGGGCGAGGCACCAACGCAGCGCCTCGCGCAGGTTGTAGCGCTCCCGGTCGAAGCGGTCGAGCCACTCGGTCTGCCGGGCGCCGCGCAGGCCGGGCCGGCCGCGCTCCGCCAGGCCGGCGAAGTAGGCCAGGAGGCGGTCGAGCGTCTGGTCGGTTTCGGCGCACGAGTCGAGCTGCTCGCGGGCGAACTCGCGGATGGTCTGGAGCATGAAGAAGCGAGGGCCCTCTTCCCACGTCTCCTCGTGTTGCTGGCGCAGCAGGCTCTTGGCGATGAGCGACTCGATTCCGTCGAGGACGGGGAGGTCGGGGCAGGTGGCCTCGGCGGCTTCGAGCGAGCAGCCGTTGAGGAAGACCGAGAGGCGGCGCAGGAGCGCCTGCTCATCCGGAGCGAGCAGGTCGTAGGACCAGGCGATGGCGCCGCGGAGCGTCTGCTGCCGCGGGGGCAGGTTGCGCGCGCCGCCGGTGAGCAGTGGGAGACTCCTGTCGAGTCGCTCCAGCATGGCAGCCGGAGACAAGAGGCGCGTGCGCGCGGCGGCGAGCTCGATGGCGAGCGGCAGGCCGTCCAGGCGCCGGCAGACCGCGACGACGGCGCCGGCGTTCTCGTCGGTGAGCGCGAAGGCCGGCGACACCTCCTGCGCGCGCTCGACGAAGAGGCGCACCGCCTCGTACGCCGCGACGCGACCCAGCGAGGGGAGGGCGTGCGCGTCGCGTGCGTCTGGAAGCGAGAGCGGGGGCACGGGGTAGTCGCGCTCGCCGTAGAGGCGCAGCGCCTCGCGGCTGGTGACCAGGACCTTGAGGTGGGGGCAGGCGTCGAGCAGGTCCGCCACACGGGGCGCGGCGGCGATGACGTGCTCGAAGTTGTCGAGCACCAGCAGCAGCCGCTTCTCGCGGAGGTGGGCGATGACGGATTGGAGGAGCGGCTGATCGACCGTCTCGCGCACGCCGAGCGCGTGGGCGACCGCGGAGAGGACCAGCTCCGGAGCCGCGACGCGCGCGAGCGCGACGAGGTACACGCCGTCCGGAAAGTCGTCGAGCGAATCGGAGGCCACCTGGAGGGCGAGACGCGTCTTGCCAGTGCCACCCGGGCCGAGCAGCGTGACCAGGCGCACGTCGGGGTTCCGGAGCAGGCGGTGGCGCACCTCGTCGACTTCGCGCTCGCGCCCAATGAAGGGCGTGGCCTGGGGCGGCAGGTTGTTGGGCCGGCTCTGGAGCGTGCGCAGCGGCGGGAACGCGGTGGAGTGCGCGGTGCCTCCCGCGCTGGCTGCCGCGCCGGTGAGCTGGTACACGCGCTCGGGGCGCTGGAGATCCTTCAGGCGGTGCTCGCCCAGATCAATGAGCGTCGCACCGGTTGGGAGCGCGTCGCGCACCAGGTCCGCGGTGGGGGAGGAAAGGAGGATCTGCCCGCCGTGGCCCAGGCTGGCCAGCCGGTCGGCACGGTAGAGCGCGGGGCCGAAGTAATGGTCGCCCCACAGCTCGACCTCACCCGTATGCAGCCCCATGCGCACGCGCAGCGCATCGCCGCCGAGCGTGTCCCACGGCTCCGCGGCGAGCCGGCGTTGGGCGCCCAGCGCCGCGGCGACGGCGCACGACGGCCGCGCGAACGCGGCGTAGACGGCGTCGCCGACGGTCTCAAAGACGGTGCCGCTCTGCTCGCGCACGGCGGCGTGGAGCAGCGCATGATGGCGGAGGAGAGCGGTGCGGTAGCCGTCGCCGTGGCGCTCCATGAGGCGCGTGCTGCCCTCGATGTCGGTGAACAGGAAGGTGACGACGCCGGTTGGCAGCGCGCCGTCCACCCCACTCGCGGTGGGGGATGGCGCAGCGTCGAGCGTGGCGCCCACGGGCCCCGGGTCCCTCGACCAGCCCTAGGTGACGGGCTCTAGCGCGGTGCGCGTGCGCGCCGCGCGGCCGACGAGCAGGATGGCGGGTGCCATGACAAGGGCGACTGCGCCAAAGGCAAGGAACGGCGCGGGAGATTCAGGGCCGAAGGCGCGCGCGAGCTGACCACTGCCGATCTCTCCGGCGGCGACGCCGAGCGAGTACGCGGCGTAGAAGATGCCGTAGGCCGCGCCGCGCTCGTGGGGCTGCGTCGCGTCGGCGACGAGCGCGGTGACGGCGGGGAAGAGGATGCCGAAGCCGAGACCGAACAGCGCCATGCCGCTGTACACATTGGACGCGCCCGGCAGCCCGGTGGGGGCGAGGGCGCTGGAGAAGCCGAGCGTGAGCAGCGCGAGGCCGACGAGCGCGAGTCCCGCCGAGGTGGGCCGCATGCGACCGAAGCGGTTGGCGAGCCAGGGCGCGGGACCGGCGAACATGACGAGGGCGACGAGGGCATACACGGCGTAGGCACGGCCTCGAATGGCGGGTGTCTCGAGCAAGAGGGGGAGATGCACGACGAGCGTGCCGATGCCGGCGGTCCACGTGAGGGCGGCGGCGTAGGCGCCGATCAGCGAGGGGCGCTGCGCGAGCTGCCAGAGCGTGCCCCACGTGACGCGCCCGGCCGGCTCGGCCGGCAGCTCGGGCGCACGGTCGGCCCGGTAGCGCAGCGCGGTGACGAGCGCGGCGAGCGCGAGCAGTACGGCGACGGCAAGGAAGACGGCGCGCGGGCCGGCGCGCCCGGCCGCGATGCCGGCGAAGGAGGGACCGAGCACGGCGGCGATGGCGATGAAGACGCCGGCGGTGCCCATGGCCTGCGCGCGGCGCCGCGCGGGGACCGACTCACTGAGCAGCACGAAGGCGCCGGGTGAGAGGATGGCCTGGGCCAGCCCGTGGATGCCGCGCACGAGCGCAAAGGGGGCGGCGGCGGTGGTGACGCCGTAGAGGACGAGCGCCCCGGCGGCGGTGAGCAAGCCGCCCACGAGCGGACGCTTGCGGCCCCAGCGCGCCAGAACGAAGGGCGCCACCAGGTTGCCGAACAGGTTGGCGACGTCGTACGTCGCGACCGAGACGCCGATCATGAGCGGCCCGGCGCCCATGGCGCGGACGTAGGGCGAGACGACCGGGAACTGGCTGAAGAGATCCAGGAAGGCGACGAAGACGATCAGCCTGGCCACCCAGGCGCCGGAGAGCACTTCTTACGGATCCCCCACCCCTCGCATTTGCGCCAGTATCCTAGCGGTGGAAAGGGTACGCTGCCGAGTGCCTCGCGTCGTGGTGCGGAAGAGCTACCGCTGCCAGCCCGGCAAGCGCCGGGACGTGCTGGCGGCGCTGCAGCGGATCGACGCGGCGGCGGCGGAGGCGGGCTATCCGCGCGGGCGATACGTGTTCGTGGAGACGCGCGCGCCGGGGGAACCGGATCTCGAGGTGGAATTTGCCTTCGAGAGCTATGCCGAGATGGAGCGGCTGGAGCGCGCGATGCGCGAGCGGGTAGCGCGCTATCTGCGCGACGGCGGCGCCACCGGGATGGAGCACCTGCTCGAGCCGTCGGCGACGAAGCATCTGCTCTTACTAGAGGAAGGCGCGCGGGCGCAGGTGGCGACTCAGACGGCGGCCGTCGGGCAGACGACGCAGACGGCGGCACCGGCCGCGCGGGGGAGCGCCCCGACTGCGCCGGGAAGTGCCTCGCTGGCCCCGGCGGCGCCGGCAGCAGGAGCGCGACAGCCGGCGCGTCCGGCGGCGCCGACGCCGCCTCCGGACCTGTCGTTCGACGACGAGACCGACGAGGAGTTCGAGGAGCCGCCCGAGCCGGACGTGCCGCCGGCGCCAGCGCCGCCGCCGGGCATGAGTGACGACGAGTTCCGGCGGAGCCAGCTCACCCGTGCCCGCTCGGCGCTGCAGAGCGCCGAGCGGACGGTGGGGGCGAAGAGCGCTACTCCTCGGTCAGCTGGTCCGGCTCGGTCGCCTCGCCCTCAGTAGAGCCGTCGCCCGTGGCGGGCAGCGCCGATGCGCCGGCGACGCGCAGGTAGGTGCCGAACCACTCGAGCGTGTCGCGCCAGGCGGCGAGCGAGGCCGAATCGCTGTAGCCGGTGGCGCGTGTGTCGTTAAAGAAGCCGTGTCCGGCACCGGGGTAGATGTTGGCTTTGAACGGGACGCCCGCGGCGCGCAGCCCGGCCTCGACGGTGGGGATGGTGGCGTTCACGCGCTCGTCGTTACCGCCGTAGACGCCCAACACGGCGGCGCGGGCGTTGCGCAGCTCGTCCGGGAAGGCGGGCGTGCCGTAGTACGGCGCGGCGGCGCGAAGCGTTGGCTCCTTCGCGACAACGTTCAGCGTGACGCCGCCGCCGAAGCAGTAGCCAGTCATCCCGATACGGTCCGCGATCACGAAGGGCTGCGTGCGCAGGAAGGCCATCGCGGCGCGGAAGTCGCTTACCCACTGATCGGTGGCGCCAGGTCCGGTCAAGGCACCGCCGCGCTCGTTGGTTGGGACGGCGTCGGTCCCGCCCCGACGGGACAGCAGGTCGAGGTGGAGGCCGACGTATCCCTTCTTGGCGAAGCGCCGCGCCACGTCCTCGAAGTGCTCCGAGGTGCCCGCGTTCTCGTGGCAGATCAGCACGGCGGGGAAGCGCCCGGCGGCGTTGGGACGCGCCCAGTAGCCCATGATCGTGGCGCCGTCACTGGCGCGGAAGGTCACCTTGCCCGCGACGACGGCCGGATCGTTGGCCGGTACGGTGAGTGGGCTCTGGGGCGGCGTTTGAAGCGGCGGCGCGGCGTCGGCCGACGCCAGCGGATCGGCGTGGGCGGGCTTGACGCCGAGCGCGAGCAGCGTCGCGGCGGCGGCGGCGACGCTGCCGGTGATGCTATAGACGCGCTCGATGAGGTCGCGCCGCCGCATGACGCCGTCCTCGTAGTTGTCGACGAACTCGGTGACGAGGTAGCTCTGCTGCGAGTCGAGCTTTTCGACGTACCGGTGGAGCTTGGGGTTGATCACGTGCCTCTTGGTCCTCCCTGACGCGGGCACTCATGGCCCACTTTCTCAGCCCCCGGCAGGCACTATACGGGGCGCGAGATCAGCTTGACAACACTCAGTCGGTGCCGGGGAAGTAGTCGTCGGGAGCGGGCTGGGCGGGGCCCGGGGCGTCGGCGATCTCCCCCTGGCGGCCGGAGAGGACGGGGCGCCCGGCGTGACCTTCTTCGGCGCGGGACACGGCGAACAGGAAGTCGAAGTGCTTGCCGTTAGTGGTGCGCCACCACTTCCCGACGCCGAGGCCCTGGGCCGCGGTCAGATGAGCGACGCCGCCCAGAAGGGCGTCGTCGCGCAGGAGGTCGTGCTCGCGCCCGCGGGCGGAGACGACGAGCGTGCCGCCATCTGCGACCGAGACTGGCCCCAGCCAATCCAGGACCTCGTAGGTCTGCGCGCGGCGGACGCGGTTGGTCCAGCGGGGAGACGTTCTCGCGGAAGACGAGTCGCCGGGTATGCCGGCGGCGAAGGCGACGTCGTACTCACCCGCGTCGCCGCCGGGCTCGCTGGCGTCGTGCACGACGATCTCGCGGATGAAGACGTTGACGTCCATGAAGGCTTCATCCACTGTAGCGGGTCGGAGGTGGCGCGCCGCGGTGGCGCCGCGCCTGGGAGCGGGCGGCGCTAGCGGCCGGACTTCCGGTCGGCGGCCTTCTTCTGCATGACCTTGTCGCCGGCGGGCGATCCGGTGCGCGTGCCCGCGCCGCGGCTGGACGCGGTGTCGATCTGCCGGTCGCTCTTCTGGCCGCCGACGTTGCTGTCCATGCGGCGGGAGTCGCCGCTGGCGCCGCGGACGGTGGGCTCGGGGGAACGGTTCTTCTGGGAGTTAGCCATGCGCATCTCCCCGCACAGAACGTGCCACTTGGGGAGCGCCCTTGGCCGCGCGGGAGGTGCCGATTTCTTGGAGGAGGGAGGCGACGAGGGCGGTCCAGCCGGTCTGGTGGTTGGCGCCCAGGCCGGCGCCGGTGTCGCCGTGGAAGTATTCGTAGAACAGCACCAGGTCCCGCCACAGGGGGTCCGAGCGGTAGGGGTTGCCGCGCCGGAACGGTCTGTAGCCCCCCGCATTTTCCACACCCCCTGGGCCATCGGGTCCTTCGCGGTGGAGCAGGAAGAGGGAGACCAGTCGTGCGGCGAGGTCATCTGCGACTTGCGAGAGCGCGCGCATCTCGCCGGAGCCGACGGGGTGCTCGACCAGGAAGTCGTCGCTGTAGTAGCGATGGAACTCGCGCAGCGCCTCAATCAGCAGGAAGTCGATGGGGAACCAGATGGGGCCGCGCCAGTTGGAGTTGCCGCCGAACAGGCCGGTCTGGGACTCGGCCGGCTCGTAGGTCACGGTGAACCGCTCGCCGTTGACCTCCAGCACGTACGGAGTGTCGCGGTGGAAGCGGCTGAGCGAGCGAACGCCGTAGTCGCTGAGGAACTCCTGCGGGTCGAGCGCGCGGCGGAGCAGACACTTCATGCGGTGCCCGCGCACCAGCGCGAGCAGGCGGCGCTCGCGCATGCCCGGCTCCTGCCAGCGCGAGACGAGCGACGCGAGCTCGGGCCGGTGGCGGAGGAACCACTCCAGACGCTGCTTGAACGCGGGCACCTTGTCGAGCAGCGCCGGCTCGATCGTCTCCACCGCGAGCAGCGGGATCAGCCCGACGAGCGAGCGGACGCGGACGGTGAGCGACTCACCACCCGGCAGGTGCAGCACGTCGTAGAAGAAGCCGTCTGACTCGTCCCACAGGCTGTAGTCCTCTGAGCCGATGGCGTTCATGGCGCCGGCGATGAACAGGAAGTGCTCGAAGAACTTGGTGGCGATGTCCTCGTAGACAGGGTTGTGGCAGGCCAGCTCGAGCGCGATGGACATGAGGTTGAGCGCAAAGGTGGCCATCCAGGAGGTGCCGTCGGACTGCTCGAGGTGCCCGCCGCCGGGCAGGCGCGCCGAGCGATCGAAGACGCCGATGTTGTCCAGCCCGAGGAAGCCACCCTCGAAGACGTTGTTGCCCTCCGAGTCCTTGCGGTTGACCCACCAGGTGAAGTTGAGCATCAGCTTGTGAAAGATGCGCTCCAGGAAGGCGACGTCGGCGACGCCGGTCTGAGCGCGGTCGATCTCGTAGACGCGCCGCGCGGCCCACGCGAGGACGGGTGGGTTGGAGTCGCCGAAGGCCCACTCGTAGGAGGGGACGTCGCCGTTGGGGTGCTGGTACCACTCGCGCAGCAGGAGCAGCAGCTGCTGCTTGGCGAAGGCGGGGTCGATCAGCGCGAAGGGCAGGCAATGGAAGGCGAGGTCCCAGGCGGCGAACCAGGGATACTCCCACTTGTCGGGCATCGAGATGACGTCGGCCGAATTGAGGTGCCTCCACTCGCGGTTGCGCGCGGTGCGGCGCTCGGGCGGGGGTGGCGGCTGGGTGGGGTCGCCGGCCATCCAGCGGCCGACGTCGTAGTGATAGAACTGCTTGGTCCATAGCAGCCCGGCGAAGGCCTGGCGCTGCACGAGCTTCTCGTCGGCGGTGAGCGCCGCGGGCTGCACCGCGGCGTAGAACTCGTCGGCCTCGCCGGCCAGGCGCTCGACGATCTGGTCGAACCGCTCGAAGGCATGGCCGAGCGACGGCCAGCCGACCGCGTCCTGGCCGCGAACCAGCCGCAGCCGGACGGTCCAGGCTTCTCCCGGCGCGAGCGTGCGCATGTAGTGCGCGGCCGCTTTGGTGCCGGTGTGCGTCGGGTTGACGGCATCGCGGCGCCCGCGCACGACGTACGCGTCGATCCCGTCCTTGGTGTGGGGTGCCACGTTGGGGGTCCCCCACAGGCGCTGCGCGTTGGTCTCATTCTCGGTGAAGAGGATGTCCGCGGGCTCGTCCAGGAGGAGGAGGTAATGGCCGAGCGAGTGGTGGTGCGCGTCGACGATGCGCGCATCCCGCCGGTGGAGGGAAGGGCGCTGCGACGCGCCGTTCTCAGTCCACGACCACGTGTTGCGGAACCAGAGCGTGGGGAGCAGATGGAGGGCGGCCGGGTCGGGACCGTGGTTGGTGACGGTGGCGCGGACGAGGAGATCGCGCGGCGTCTCCTTGGCGTACTCGACCTGCACGTCGAAGAAGCGGTTCTGATCGAAGATGCCGGTGTCGGTCAGCTCGAGCTCGGGCTCGTGCCGCCCGCGGCGCGAGCCTTCCTCGACGAGCCGCGCGTAGGGGAAGGCGGCGTGCGGGTAGCGGTAGAGCGCCTTCATGTAGGAGTGGGTCGGCGTAGAGTCGACGTACCAGTAGCACTCCTTGACGTCTTCGCCGTGGTTGCCCTCCGGTCCGGAGAGGCCGAAGAGACGCTCTTTGAGGATCGGGTCGTGCCCGTTCCAGAGCGTCACCGCGAAGCAGAGGCGCTGCATGTCGTCGGAGATGCCGAGCAGGCCGTCCTCGTTCCAGCGGTAGACGCGCGAGCGCGCGTGGTCGTGGGGAAAGTAGGTCCAGGCGCTGCCGTTGGCGGAGTAGTCCTCACGCACGGTCCCCCACGCGCGCTCGGAGAGGTAGGGGCCCCACCGCCGCCAGGCGCTGGCGTCGCCGGCGAGGCGGGTATGCTCGGCCGTGGCTTTGACACTGGCTCGGGGGGCGGGGTTCACGCGGCGCCCATTGTAGGATGGCGCCCGGTGAAGATCACGTCACTGGAGATTCTGAGGGTCCCGCCGAGCTGGGTGTGGCTCAAGCTGCACACCGATCAAGGCGTCTATGGACTGGGGGAGCCGTACCTGGAGGGGCACCCGGAGGCGGTGATCGCCGAGGTGCGCCGGCTGGAGCCGGTGCTGGTGGGCCAGGATCCGCGCCGGATCGAGTACCTGTGGGACGCGATGTACCGCGTGAGCGGCTATCGGGGCGGCGCGGTGACGATGAGCGCGATCAGCGGGATCGACATCGCGCTGTGGGACGTGGCGGGCAAGCTGGCGGAGCAGCCGATCCACCGGCTGCTGGGTGGGGCGTGCCGCGACCGGGTGAAGATGTACCACGCGACCGGCGCGGCGCCGCCGCACTCGGTGGAGCCGGGGCTGCCGTACCGCGCGGGAGGCACGCCGCGCGGAGAGCGGCGGCGCGCAGGGACGCCGGCGGACTACGCGGAGGGGGCGCGCGTGCTGGCGGAGGAGTGGGGCTTCCGCGCGCTGAAGGCGCACATCGGCGCGGGCGAGGATCTGCGCGGGACGTACCGCGTGGATCAGATCGTTGAGCGCTTCGCGGCAGTGAAGGAGGGGGCGGGGCCGGAGGTGGAGGTGGCGATCGACGTGCACAACCCGCACCCGACGGTGGGCGCACAGCTGTTGCGCGAGCTGGCGACGCTGCGTCCTCTGTTCATCGAGGAGCCGATGCCGATCGAGCGGGTGGACGCGCTGGAGCAGCTGGTGGGCCAGTCGGGGACGACGGCGCCGGTGGCGGCGGGGGAGCGGTGGATGGGGAAGTGGGTGTTCTTCGACGCGCTGTCACGCGGGCTGCTGGCGGTGGTGCAGCCGGACATCTGTCATGCGGGGGGGATCACGGAGTGCAAGAAGATCGCGTCGATCGCCGAGGCGGCGTACGCCGAGGTGGCGCTGCACTGCCCGCTGTCGCCGGTGGCGATCGCGGCGAGCATCCAACTGGACGCCGCGCTGCCGAACTTCCTGGTCCAGGAGCACAACGAGGTCAACTGCCGGCGCGTCGACGGCCGGACGGTGATCGGCGAGGGCTACTTCAGCGAGCCGTTCGTGCTCGGCGACGACGGCTGCGTCGCGGTGCCGCAGGGGCCGGGGCTAGGGGTGGAGCTGGACGACGCGGGACTGGAGCGGGTGATGCGGCATCCGTGGTCGGAGCGGCGGGGCTGACCGTCGCCGCCGGCGCGGTGGCTCGAGGCGGGTCCCGGAGGGCGGGGATGTAGCGCTTGGCGACCTGTGGCACGACGATCATGACGACGACCATGACGACCGCGATCACGCGGTCGTCGCTGGTCACGGTGGCGGTGACCATGCTGGTGATGAGCAGCATGGCGAACCAGACCAGGTCCCCCGCGATGGCCGCGAGCCAGCCGGCGACGCGCGGCACGGGGAGGCCGGCGACGACCATCCCGGCGTGGTAGACGTCCAGCCCGAAGCCGATCGTCCCGATTCGGAACAGCGCGGGCCACATGCCCTTCACACCGGACTGCAAGTCCTCGATCCGGGGCGTGCGCGCGCCGAGCAGCGCGAGCTTCATCAGCTTGCCGCCGAGCGCGCGGAGGATCGGCACGCGCGACGCGACCTTCTTCAAGAAGCTGAACCACGGGTGGCAGACGCACGCGCCGAGCACGTCCGACGTGGCGTACAGCGCCAGCGTCACCACGGGGTTGATGCCCGCGTGGCGCGCCAGCAGCACGCCGGCGGGGATGCCCGGTCCGACGGGCGCCCAGAAGAGCGCGAAGACGAGCATCAGCGCGCCGCCGGGGAAGACCGCCGCCGTGTCGAGCAGGCGCTGCGGGTCGACGAGCCCCATCATCGTCTGGGGGTCGAGCGGGTTGTACGCCGCCGGGTTGAAGAGGGCGAAGGGGTCCATGCGGTGGCTTAGTCGGCGGCGCGTGGGGTGGACAGCGGCGCTCCCGCCCCCTGTCCAGGCATAGAACGCCCGGCGTCGCAGTTGATCTCCACACCGGTGACCTGGGACGACTCGTCGCTGGCCAGGAAGAGGCATGCCATGGCGGCGTCCTCGGGCACCTGGTGGCGGCCGAGCGGCAGGAGGCGGCCCATCTCCTCCAGCCGGGCGGCGTCACGCCCCTCCTGGGCCTGTACGACCAGCTCACCTTCGCTGATGACCCAGCCGGGGTTGACGATGTTCACGCGGATTCGGTCGGGCGCGAGCGCGCGCGCCAGGTTGCGGGTCATGGTCAGCAGACCGCCTTTGGCGCAGGAGTAGGCGAAGAGGTTGGGAAGTCCGGTGTACTGATTGGTCGATCCCAGGTTGACGATGCTCCCGCCGCCGGCTTTGCGAAGCTCGGGGACGGCGTGCTTACAAAGGAAGGCGGGACCGCGCAGGTTGGTGGCGAAGACGCGGTCCCACAGCTCCTGGGTGGTTTCCTCCAGCGTGGCGCGCGGGAAGATCCCGGCGTTGTTCACCACCGCATGCAGCGCGCCGAACGTGTCGACCGCGGCGCGCACAACCGCGGCGCAGTCGCTTTCCTGGGAGACATCGGTCCGGTGGAACGCGGCGCGTCCACCCGCGGCCTCGATCTGGCGCACGGTCTCCACGCCGTTCCCGGCGTTCCGGTTGGCGACGACGACGGCGGCGCCCTCGCGCGCAAAAGCGAGCGCGATCCCGCGCCCGATCCCCGTCCCCGCCCCGGTGACGATGGCGACCTTACCGGCCAGGCGCGCGCTCATCGCGCGGCGACCGGCTCCTGGACCGTCTGATCAGCGGCCTTTTCGATGGCGTCGGTCATGATGCGCACCGCGTCGCGCACGGTCGCAAGATCTTCGTCTTTGATCTGCGAAAGGATCCGGCGCATCGCGTCCCCCTGGATGGTGCGCAGCGCGGTGATCGTGGCCACGCCGCGCTCGCTGGGGCGGACTAGGACGACGCGGCGGTCGGTTTCGCTGTGGGCGCGCTCGGCCATGCCGGCGTCGACGAGCTTGTCGACGACCCCGGTGGCGGTGGGGAGCCCGACCCCCAGGGAGTGGGCGAGCTGGCCCATGGGCTGCTCGCCGGCGGCGGCGAGGCAGAAGAGGACCTTCAGCTGGGAGGTGGTCAGCTCCAGGCGGACCCAATCGCTGGCCACGCCTGGCATGAAGCGTGACTGCATGCAGCGCTGCATCTGTAGCAGCTCCCGCAGTACCGCGTCACGGTCAGGGCGGGGCGTCATCCGTGCCTCAGTGTAGGGGAGTGTAGCAGATACTTCGGAAACTCAGAACCTCTTGACAGTGGCGAATGGTTTGGCTAGAGTGTGTGGACCATGTCTGCTGCCGTAACTGTCTCTGCGCCGGCCGGGCCGGCCCGGCCGGCGCGTCCCACGGGCGCTGCCGAGGCTGCACCCGTCGGGTCCGGGTTTCACAACCTCTCCCCCAACCAGCTGCGCGTGACGGTCGCCGGCCTGCTGCTGGCGATGTTCGTGTCGGCGCTGGACCAGATGGTGGTCGGGCCGGCGATGCCTCGGATCATCGCCGAGCTGAACGGCTTCGAGCGCTACGCGTGGGTGACGACGGCGTACATGCTCACCTCCACGCTCGGCGTCCCGGTGTTCGGGAAGCTGTCGGACATCTACGGGCGCAAGTACTTCTACATCGCCGGGGTGCTGATCTTCCTGGTGGGGTCGTGGCTGTGCGGGTTCGCGCAGGACATGAACCAGCTGATCGGGTTCCGCGCGCTGCAAGGCGTCGGCGCGGGGATCAACGAGGGGCTGGCCTTCGCGATCATCGGCGACATCTTCCCGCCGGCGCGGCGCGGTCGGGTGCAGGGCATCTTTGGCGCGGTGTTCGGGCTTTCAAGCATCATCGGGCCGACGCTGGGTGGGTGGCTGACCGACAACGTCTCCTGGCGGGCGATCTTTTACGTCAACGTGCCGGTGGGGCTGGCCGCGCTGGGGATGCTGTGGTTCTTCTTCCCGTACTTCCGGCCGGACGCGAGCGTGCAGCGCAAGATCGACTGGCTGGGCGTGGCGACGCTGCTCGGCGCGGCGACGCCGCTGCTGCTGGCGCTCTCCTCGGGCGGGCACGACTGCGCCTGGGGCGGCGACTGCGCGTGGGGCTCCCCCACCGTGAGCGGGCTGTTCGCTCTCTCCGCGGTGATGCTGGTGGCGTTCATCGCCATCGAGCTGTGGCAGGCGCGCAGCGGCGGTGAGCCGGTGCTGCCGCTGGAGCTGTTCCGCAACCCGATCTACACGGTGGGCGTGGCGACGACGGTGATCATCGGGTTTGGGATGTTCGGGACGATCCTCTACATCCCGCTCTTCGTGCAGGGGGTGATCGGCACGAACGCGACCGACAGCGGGAAGGTGCTGTGGCCGATGATGTTCGGCATGCTGGGGGCGAGTATCAGCACGGGGCAGCTGATCCAGCGCACGGGGCACTACAAGTGGTTCGGCGCGGGCGGCCTGGCGATCATCACCGCCGGTTTGTATCTGTGCTCGCGCATGACGGTGGACACGGGCTACTGGACGGCGGCGCGCAACATGGTGGTGGTGGGCGCGGGGATGGGCATGACCTTCCCGGTGTTCAGTCTGGCGGTGCAGAACGCGGTGCCGTACCGGGTGATGGGGATCGCCATGAGCAGCATGCAGTTCTTCCGCACGCTGGGCGGAATGATGGGGACGGCGATCATGGGGGCGATCATGACCAACGGGTTCCGGCCGGCGTTCGAGCGCGAGGCGGCGCCGGCGCTGGAGCGGATCAACCAGGTAGTGCGCGGACTGCCGCCGCAGGTGCTGAGCCAGCTGCCGGAGCGCGCGCAGACGGCGTTGCGCAACCCGACGGGGATGTTCGAGAACCCGCAGATCCTGCTGGCGCCGGAGGCGATGAAGCAGCTGCAGGAGAACTTCGCGCGCTTCCCGGGCGGCGACCAGATCCTGGCGCAGCTGCTGGGAGCGGTGCGCGCGTCGCTGGCGGGAGCGCTCTCGCCGGTCTTCCTGTGGGGCAGCGGAATCGTGGCGTTCGGGTTCGTGGTGTCGCTCTTCCTGGGGGAGAAGCCGCTGCGCAAGAGCAACCTGGAAGGGATGCACGGCGGCGGGCACGGGGCGCCTGCGCCCGAGGCCGACGCGCCGAGCGAGCACTCGCCCGCGGTGGCGGCGGAGCACGCGCCGGTCCCACCCACCGGCCAGGCGCCGGCGCGGGAGAGCGAGCGCGAGCCGGTGGGGGTGGGAGACTAGCGCTCGAGCGGCGCGATCAAGACTGCGCGGTGGGATAGCAGATCCCGGAGGACCAGTCCCACGGGCGGCGACCGCCGCGGTACT
>DASTZM010000411.1:0-3028 GCA_035764305.1 Chloroflexota bacterium
GGCGGAGCAGCGAGAGGCCGAGCGAGCGGATACCGGTCCCGGCGTCAAGAATGAACAGCGTTTGTCTTGCCGGGTCGGCAGCGTCGGGAAACTCGAGCGTGAGACAGGAGGTGTTGCCGCCGTAGCGCGCGGTCTCCACACCGGGGGCGGGGATGGAGCCGCGCACGCCCCAGAACCGTAGGCGCAGCGAGCGCTCGGGGGGTGGGACCAACATGCTGGCGTTTCACTGTACGTGATCCCGGCCGGTTTGAAAAGCGGCTCACCAGAAGGGACCGCTGTGGAGAGCGGTGGTGCGGAAGCGTGTGGGGAAGCGGGCGCAGACGGCTAGAAACGGCTAGAAAAGGAAGGGACGCAGGCGCGCTTCGAGTGCGGCGCGCGTCGGCTCGAAGTGGAAGCGGGTCAGCTGCTTGCCGGCGGGGTCGACGAGCACGAAGGTCGGCGAGCCGGGGACGTGGTAGCGCCGGGCGATGTGGGGATCGAAGTCGATCGCCTGCTCCACGAGCTCCATCCTGGGCGCCAGGCTGTCGAAGGTCTGATAAGCAAACTGCTCCATCTGTCGGCAGCGGGGTCACTCGGGCTCGGAGAACCAGATGAGCGTCAGGCGGCCATCTGGCCGCGGCTCCTGCGGCGTGGGGATGAAGCCGCTGACCGTGGTCCCGTGCCGCTCCGCGCCGCCGGTCGGGGTGCCGAGGGGGGCGCCGGCCGGCGCTTCCACTCGAGCGCCCGGGGCGGCGCAAGCGCCGAGCGCGAGCGACAGGCCCGCGAACGCCGTGCGGCGGGGGTAGACGGAGCCCTGCCCTCGTCGTGCCATCGGGAGCGTCCTTCCGGAGGATACAGTCACGCGCTTTGGCGGACATCCGACTGGTCGCCGTCGACATGGACGGCACGATCCTCGAGCGGGGGCGCGAGATCAATCGCGAGCTGGTGCGGGCGTTTGTCGCGCTGGCCGCACGCGGGGTGCGCGTGACGACCGCGACGGGACGCCCGATCCGCTTCCAGCTGGAGATCCTCCCGGCAAACGGCTTGGGCCCGGCAGCGGGAACGCCGCAGGCGCTGATGGTGGACGAGCGTGAGCTGTTCCTGTTGGACGCGGAGCGCGCGCGCTACGAGCCGCACGCGCCGTGGAACGACGCGATCCGCAGGCGGTGGGAGCGGCTGCACGCGCGGGCGATGGACTGGCTACGACGCACGCAGGCGGAGGCGCCGCACCGGGGATGGGAGTGCGCGCTCCACGAGGAGGAGCAGCGGATGTTCGAGCGTGGCCTGCCGACTCTGACGTTCAAGGACGCGGCGCAGGCGGTGGAGGCCCGGCGCTGGCTGAGCGCCGAGATCGAGGGCGCCGGTCACGGCGGCGGCCAGCGCGAGCGAGAGGACGAGGAGGGCGCGCTCTCTGTCAACCGCAACAACCGGCTGGTGCAGGTCCAGGACGCGGCGGCGGGAAAGGGGAACGTCCTGCGCGCGCTGGCGGACGTGTGGGGGATCGCGCCGGACCAGGTGCTGGCGGTGGGCGACTCGGCCAACGACTTCTCGATGCTCGATGGCCGCCTGGGCTTCCGCGCCGGCGCGCCGGCCAACGCCGACGAGGCGATCAAGGAGGCGGTGCGGGCGCAGGGCGGTTACGTCGCCCAGGAACGCATCGGTCTGGGCGTGCTCGAGATCCTGGCGCACCACGGGCTGGCGCCCTAACGACGCGCCCGGCGCGAAAGTTACGGATCGCCACTCGTCCGTAACAGTCTCCACAGAATCTCCATAGCTCCTTCGTCGGCGCTTCACGCGCCGCGCAGAGACTAGGAGGCAGAGACCTTTCAGGAGAGCATGGAGTGAAGAGGCGGTTCGCGGTCGCGACGATGCTGGGGCTGGTGCCGGCGCTGGGCCTGGCGACGACGGCGGGGGCGGCGAGCGACGAGTGGTGTGACATCGACCCGCTGGTGGTGATCAAGACCCCCAGGGGCAACCTGGTGCCGGTCTACACCACCAACGGCGCCAAGGGGCTGGAGCACCAGGCCACGCTGCCGCTGACGAAGGTGAGCTACAGCGCGCAGGCAGCCGACGGCGGCAAGACTCTGGTCAAGATGGACGTGACGGTCCCGAATGACCTGTTCGGCTCGGGCTTCGCGACGCGGACCAAGATCAGCACCGGGCCGATGGGGACGCTGGACGTGCTGTCGACGGCGGAGGGGACGAGCGGCCGGGTGATGAGGCTTCAGTTCACGCTGGATACGCCCTAGCCGGGGAGTTCCAGGCGGTCGAGGCCGAAGCGGGCGAGACGCGCGACCTGGGCCGGGGGGGCTGGGGCGCCGATCTCTTCCCGCAAGGTGGCGGCGTCGCGGGCGAGCGTGCGCGCGGACTCGGCATCGCCGGTCGCGGCGGCGTGGCAGGCGCACGCTTCGAGCGCCTCGGCCAGCCCGCGGCGGTCGCCGACCTCACGGCATAGCGCCACGGCCTCGTCGGCGGAGCGGCGCGCTTCGGGGAGATCGCCGAGGTCGAGCGCGACGTCCGACAGGTTGACGAGCGTCGTGGCGGTGCCCTTCTTGTCCCCCAGTCCGCGCTTGATGGTCAGACTGCGCTCCAGGTGGGGACGCGCCGCGGCGGGGTCGCCCTGCTCCAACGCCAGGACGCCAAGGTTGGTCAGCGTGGTGGCGGTGCCTTGCGGGCTACCCACCTCTGACCAGATCTCCAGGCTACGCTCCAGGAACTCCCGTGCGGCGAAATAGTCCGCCTGGCGTCGGGCGAGTGTGCCGAGGTTGAGCAGTGCGCCGCCGACGCGGCGGCGGTCGCCCAGGGCCTGCCAGAGCTCCAGGCTCTTGAAGAAACGCTCGCGCGCGGCGGCGTAGTCGCCCTGCTCGGCGGCGAGCGTGCCGGCGCCGGTGCAGGCGTGCGCCCATAGCGGCGAGGGGCGCGCGTCGCGCGGGACGAGGACGAGCAGGCGCTCGAGCTGGGCGCGTCCTTCGTGCAGGTGGCCACGCCGGAGCCAGAAGCCCCACAGCGCGGCGCCGAGCTGGAGCGCGCGGTCGACGTCGTCCTGCAC
>DASTZM010000412.1:0-15548 GCA_035764305.1 Chloroflexota bacterium
GCGCTCCATCTTCTTCACGTGGCAGAACCTGCTCCGCCGCTATCCGCCGCCCATCTCCTGGCTGGAGCAGTTGATCTACCGCCAGTCGGCCGGCGCTATCGCCGGCAACGCCGAAGCCGTCGACGTGCTCCGCGCCAAGGGTTTTGGCGCGCGTACGTGGGTCATTCCCCAGTTCGGTGTCGAGCCGTCCCTCTTCGAGCCCGACCCGGAACCGCCAGTTGGTTCGCGCCCGTTCACCGTCGGCTTCGCCGGCCGCTTACGCCAGCGCAAGGGCGCCCACCTCCTCGTCGAGGCCGTCGCCGCACTGCGTGACGACACGCGCCTCGAGCTCCTTGCCTGGGGCGAGGAGGAGCAACGCATCCGCGACCTCGGCCAGAAGCTCGGTCTCGCGGAGCGGCTGCGATTCCTCCCCGCGCTCCCTTCGGACCAGATGCCCGCCTTCTACAACACGCTCGACGTCGCCGTCATGCCGTCGATCGAGATCGAGAGCTGGAAGGAGCAGTTCGGCCGCGTCCTGATCGAGGCCATGGCCTGCGGCGTCAACGTCGTCGGCTCCGATTCGGGCGAGATCGCCCACGTCATCGGCAACGCGGGCCTCGTGTTCAAGATGGGCGACAGCGCTGCCCTGGCCGACTGCCTCCGCCGCCTGCGCGACGACCCCACCCTGCGTGCCTCACTTCGCGAAAAGGGCATCGCCCGGGTCCACGAGCGCTACACCCAGCAGGCCATCGCCGATCAGACCGTCGCCGCCTACCGCGACGTCATCGCTGCTCGATGAACTTCGGGTTGGTCAGCGCCAACAGTTCTTTCTTGTTCTTCGCATAGACCTCGACCCGCGCCCACCGCCACGCGCGGTCCAGGTCAAATCGCATCTCTCCCTCCCCACTCATCCGCCTTCGTCCGTGGCGCCGGCCGTCCGTCACCAGGAACACGTCCACCTCTCCCGTCGCCCCGCTCACCCGCACCGCGGGTGCATCGCCATCCAGCCACTCCACCGACGGCCCGCGTGAGAGGTACGTGCGGCCCTCCCGCACCGCCTGCAGGATGTCCGTCGGATCGCGCCCCGCCCGCGCGTACGTGAACCCCAGCAGCTCGGGCCGCCGCGCGAAGCCGTGCGAGTCAGTCCCCGCGGTCGCCGGGATACGATGCCCCGCGTTCAGCCACCGGTCCCACAGCGCCATCCCCACCTCGTTCTGCCGCCGCGGCCACGCGCCGTTCATCACCTCGATCGCGTCGGCGTACTCGGCCGTCTCGTCGCCGTACTCCCACCGGCAGCCCGTGCAGAACGGATAGCCCGCCGACCGCGGGTGGTTGACCACGAACAGCCCGCCTCGCTCCCGCACCGTCCACGCCGCCTCCTCCATGGACGTCGTCATGCCGCTCCCCTCGCCTGCCGGCCCGCGCACGCGCCAGTCAACCCACTCTGAGATCCCCAGCGCGTTGGCGTGCCCCCAGTAGGTCGTCAGCTCCATGCCGTCGATCAGCACCGGGTTCAGTCCCGCCGCGTGCAGCGCCGCCCGCAGCGGCGCCCGACCGGTGATCGTGTTGTGGTCGGTCAGCGCCAGGAAGTCCAGCCGGTGCCGCCGCACGTGCTCCACCACGTCGTCGATGCTCCACCGCGCATCCGAGTGGTTGGAGTGCACGTGCAGGTCGCCCTTCAGCCATCCCGCCGGCGCCGCCGCTGGCTCGACCGCCGCCACCGGATCTGGCTCGTCCGGTCGCCCGGGCTCGACCGGCTCCTCGTCCGGGACCTCCTCCTCGTCGATCTCGGGTCCATCCGCAGCCGCTGGCGACGCGACCGCCTCCAGCTGGTAGGTCACTCCGCCCCTCAGCGACGGCAGCACCGCGTGGAGGTCCAGCTCCACCGTCCACGTGCCGGGCGTGAGCGGCCCCGCGACGAAACCGGGGGTCGCCTCGCGCCGCCCCACCACCACCCGTTGCTCCGGCGCGTGCCGGTGACCCGCGCCCCGGAAGCCATGCGGATCGAACAGGCTCAGCGTCACCAGGTTCTTCACCCGCGTGACCTCGGCCGGCGCCCAGCGCAGCGCGATTGTGAGTGAGCCCGTCCCCGGTGGGACGTCGACCGGGAATCCGACGGAGGTGCGCGCCTGCGATGGACCGAGGCGACCCTCGGTCCACACTACTTCGCGCTCTCGAGCACGACTTCCTTGCCCGTCACCGCCGACTCCTGGATCGCGACGCAGATCTCCACCGCGTGGCGCGCGTCGCGCCCGCTGATGATCGGGTCACGATTCTCCCTGATGGCCCGCACCATGTCCTCGACGTGCACCGTGTGCCCGTCAAACCCCACCGCCATCGGATCGGATGACGGCGAGCTGCCCGAGCCCGGATACAGCTGCTGCATCTCGCGCTCCGCCGACTCCTCGGCGCTCTTGTCGCCGCCCGGGTCCATGAAGCGCCAGGTGATCACCTGCTCGTCGACCAGGCTGATGCTCCCCTTGTCGCCGAACACGTGGAAGTCGTTCGTCAGCCCGGGGTACGCCGACGTCGTGCACGTGATGTTGCCGAGTGCCCCGTTGCGGAACGTCACCAGCGCCGAGCCGACGTCCTCGGCCTCGATCTTGTGGGTGAAGGTGCCCGTCTTGGCGTACACCGTCGCCACGCCACCCATGATCCAGGCGATGAAGTCGATCGAATGCACCCCCTGGTTCATGCACGCGCCGCCTCCGTCCAGCCTGAACGTCCCCTTCCACCCTGGTGGGTTGCCGCCGGCGTAGTAGCCGTCGGTCCGGTACCAGTACAGGTGGATATCGGCCCAGTGCGGCGTGCCCACTCTGCCCGAGTCCACCGCCTCCTTGACGCGCCGCGAGAGCGGGTGCAGCCGGCGCTGGAAGATCGACGCCAGCTTGACCCCAAAGTCGTCGCACGCCGAGATCAGCGCGTCCGCCGCCTCCAGGTTGACGTCGAGCGGTTTCTCGCAGATCACGTGACGTCCCGACTTGGCCACCTTGATCCCCACCTCGGCGTGCAGCCCGGTCGGGACCGCGACGTTCACTACCTGCACGTCGGGATCTTCGAGCAGCTCGTCCACGCTCGCGTAGCCCTTCACGCCGTAGTCCGCCATCGCCTTCTCGCGCCGTGTCTGGTCGATGTCGCAGATCGCCACCAGCTCTGCCCCCTCCGCCGCCTTGATCGAGCGACAGTGGTGGCGCCCCATGCCCAGCCCCACCACCGCGAAGCCGACTGCTGACGGATCGTTCTTAGCCACGTGTGCCTCCTCGCGGGGGTTCGGGAGCGCAGCCCCCGCTGGGCCGGCGAAGCCGGCAACTAGTGATAGGGGGCCGGGGAGCGCGGCGTCCCCGGCGGGTGTGGGCAGCGCCCACTAAGAGACCAGCTCCACCTGCGGCAGGTTGATGAAATCGTGGTATCGCTCGCGTACCTGTCCCCCGACGGCGTCGCCGCGGTGGATCAGCACGCGGTACGCGAAGTTGCGCGACTCGTACGCCGGGATCGTCCAATCCCCACGGTGCGTGTCGGAGTCCTTGTAGAAGTCGTGCAGCCCAAACGGGTTGGCCGTCATCAGCCCGTACGCGCGGACGTGCCAGTGGGTCGGATAGCGCGGATTGAGCGGATGGTCCATCATGCAGATCCCCACCGTCTCGTTGCCCACCGGTCCGGAGTAGTCGCACCACTCGGCGCGCTTCCCCCACGTCTCGTCCTCCTGCGTGCCGCCGTACGAGTTCTCGATCTTCCCCGCCCCGTCGGGGCGGCGCTTCTCCGGCGCGTCCATGCTGCTCGCCACGCGTACCGCGATCAGCCCACCCTCCTTTGTGTCGCCGAACGTCACCGTCCCGCTGCTCGCGTTGAGCCGTAGGCTGATGTCGAACAACCGCTCTTGCGGTCCGACGTCGAAGAACGTCACCCGCCGCGTCTCCATCATCACCAGGCTGCCCTGCCGGTCGAGCCACTCGACGTTCTCGTCGAAGCTCCCGTAGACCGGCCCCGAGACCAGGCGCGAGAACCCGGCGTGACGCTGCGTCGCGTGCCCCTCGCCCTCGCTCCAGTTGTCCGCGCCGTTCACGTCGCCGTGCGCGAACCAGAACGACCGGTGGTGCGGATGATCGTATGGATGGCGCCGCCCCACGTTCTCGGTCCCCTCCGGCGCCGGCACCATCGGGTATCCGCGCGTCACCGGCTCGCCCGAGGGACCAATCAGCGGGTGGAAGTACGGCCGCACCACGTCGGAGCCGAAGTAGTACGTCGAGAAGTGCATGCCGCCGATGTGCACCGAAAGCTGCCCATCCGGCAGCTCGGCCAGCGCCACGCCCGTCGCCGACGGCGTCGCCACGTGCAGCGTTGGATCGTCGGGTCGCGCGCTCGTCTCCGCCGTTCCTGCGCCACCCGCCCCGTCTGACGCCGCCGACGCGTCAGACGTGTCCGTCCGCTCGTCCCCGTCTCCCGCCGCGACCTCTTCCAGCCGGTACCGGCGTTCGGCGCCAGCGCGCAGGTCGCGCACGATCCACGTCACCCACAGCCGGTCCTCGTCCGTCGTGCCTGACGGCTCCGCTTGGCACGGCACCGCCCTCCCGGCATCGTCGGTCAGACTGAAAGGCGGCGTCGCTGCCTGGCGCGGCAGCTGCACCCACACTGGACACGCGCGCCGGTCGTGCATGCCGGCTCGCACCACCACGTCAAGTGGCGCCATCAGCGCCCCCCCGCTCGCGCCTCGGCCATCGTTCTGCGCATGTACTCGATGCTCTCCTTCGCGATCGTTTCTGGTCCGGGCGTGAAGTCGAACGCCTCGACCGACACGAATCCCTCGTACCCCACGTCGTCGAGCGCGCGGAAGATGGGGACGTAGTCCGTCTCGCCCGAGCCCGGGTGGCCGCGGTTGGTGTCGTTGCTCTGCACGTGCTTCACGTGGCGCGCGGTGCGCCGGATCGTATCCGGGATCGGGCTGCGCGTCAGGCGCTCCTCCCCGGCCATGCTCTTCACGTCCAGGACCAGACGCAGGTTGGGGTGGTCGATCGACTCGATCACGTCGATCGCTTCGGTCGTCGTCTGGATGAACGTGCACTCAGGCGGTGGGAGCGGCTCGAGGCACAGCGTGACGCCCGTCCGCTCGGCGACGGGCAGCGCGCGCTCGAACCCATCGATCAGCCACGCCCGCGCTGCTTCCTTCGTCACGCCTGGCAGGAGGTTGCGTTGTGCCGGCGAGCCGAACACCAGCACCGACCCCGACACGTCCGCGCAGAAGTGCATCAGCTCCGCAAGGTACTCCGCCGTTCGCGCGCGCACCGCCGGATCGGTGTGAGTGATGTACATCCCCTCCGGTCCCACCAGCAGCCAGTGCAGGCCAATCACCTCGATGCCCGCCGCCTTCGCCTGCGCCGCCACCTCCGCGCGCTTCGCCGCCGGCACCTCCCTCACGTCCTGCGCGATCGTGAACGGCGCCAGCTCCACACCCTCGTACCCCGCCTCGCGCAGATACGACAGCTGGCGCGCCATGTCCCAGCCCTCGAACATCTCGTTGCAGGAGCCGAATCTGATCTGGGGCGCCATCTGGCGCGGCAGTGTAGCTATTGCTCGTCGGCCCGACGCGTGCTAGGCTGCGCCGTCAAGGAGGAGCAACACATGCCACGATCGCTCCGCTGCGCGGTGGTGGGGTCAGGCGGAATGGCGCACGCGCGCGCCACCCACCTGTCGCAGCTTCCCGACTGTGCCGTGACCGTCGTCAGCTCCCGCAACTCGCTCACCGGGCCGCCTCTCGCGACGCGCTTCGACGCCGCCTTCGTACCCGACTGGGCCGACGCCGTCGCACGCGATGAGGTGGACGCCGTCTGCGTCGCCACACACAATGACAGCCACGCCGCGATCGCCCTCGCGGCGCTCGAAGCCGGCAAGCATGTCCTCGTCGAATACCCGCTCGCCACCGACCTCGGCGATGCCGACCGCCTGATCGAGCGCGCATCCGCCGCCGGACTCGCGCTGCACGTCGGCCACGACCAGGCCCTCGTCGGCTGGCACGTCGGCATCAAGCTCGCCGCGGCGACGATGGGGCAGCTCCGCGCTGTCAACAGCGTCCTCGCCACCCCCACCCGCGGCGGCGGGCGCAGCGTCTGGCGTAACCGCGTCCTCTCCGGCCCCCCGTTCATGGTGGGAATCGCGTATCTCTACCACCTGCTCGACCTGTTCGGTCCCGTGAATTGGGTCGAAGGGACCAGCGAGTACGATGGGCTCGACGAGTCGGGCTATTACCGGTCCAGCACCTCGACCATGACCGCGTGCTTCGAGTCGGGCGGCATCGCCCAGATGCTCTACATCCGCGGGTTCGCCGTCCCGCGTGACGAGCAGACCCAGTCCATGATGTTCAGCCGCGGCTTCCTCTCCTATCGCGGCTACGTGTCCGGCAGCCAGACCAACAGCGGCCATTTGACCAGCGTCACATCCGCTGGCGCACAGCGCCTCGGTTTTCCGCCCGTCTCGCTCGCCCAGGCCAGCCGGCAGAACACCGAATGGTTCGTGCAGCGCGCGCGGGGCGAGGTCGAGGACGATGGGCGCCTCGGTCTGGCACGCGAAGCGGTCGCCGTCGCGCTCGCGGCCGAGCGCGCCGCCGAGCAGAGCCGGCGGATCTCGCTTAAGCCCGCTGCCGCGATCGCCGCCGCCTAGTCTGCCTGCGGCGCGTGCGCCGCGATGTACGCACGCGCCGACGCGTGCAGCTCCATCAGTGCCGGCATGTCCAGTATCATCCGCTCGATCCTCAGCCGGAGCGCGTCATCGCTCTGCTTCGCGATCCGCTCGGCCGCCCCGCGCTCGTGCACGTCGCGCCACTTCGTGAGGAAGGCCCGGTAGGCAGCCGGACTGCGCTGACGCAGCATCTCGACGAGCTCCCGCGCGTACATCCGCATGTCTGGCATGGCTAAGCCGCGCGGCTGGGCGGACGTGCGGGGCGGGCGCGACGCAGACATGCCACAGGCGCTGTCACGCTGTCACCGCCTCCACCACGCGCGCCCCAGCCGCGCTCAGCCGCAGAACGGTCGTCTCGCACGGCGCGCCATGCGCCTCCGCCGCCGCCTTCATCGCCGCCGCAATCTCCTGATGCGACTCCGTCGCCAGCGCGATGATCGCCGCGCCCGATCCGCTCAGCGCCGCCCCGTGTGCCCCCGCCCCGAGCGCCGCCTCGATCGTCGGGAACAGCGCCGGGAAGATCCCACCTCGCGCCGGCTGGTGCAGCCGGTCCTCCATCGCGTCCCGCAGCAGCGCCCAGTCTGACGTCTGGAACGCCGCCACCAACAGCGCCGTCCGGCCCAAGTTGAACACCGCGTCCCCTACGCTCAGCTCGGTCGGCAGAACGCCGCGCGCCTGCTTGGTCGAGATTGACTGATGCGGCACAACCACCACCGCCGACAAGCCGCGCGGCGGATCGAGCCGTTTGGCCAGCAGCCCATCGCGTCCTTGCACCGTGATCACCAGCCCGCCCAGCAGCGCCGCCGACACGTTGTCGGGGTGCCCCTCGACCTCCGTTGCCAGATCGAGCAGCGCCCGGTTATCCAGCGGTGACCCCTCGAGCGCATTCGCGGCGGTGATCCCCCCGACGATCGCCGCCGCGCTGCCACCCAGCCCGCCCGAGCGCGGGATCCGCGTGCGCAGCTCCAGCTCGAGCGGCGGCGTGCTGCGCCCCAGTCGCTGGTACACCGCCACCGCCCCGCGGTACGCCAGCAGATTCTGGTCGGCGCGCAGACGCCGCGCGTTCAGCCCCGTGACGCCGATCGTCGTTTCACTTCCCGCCGCCCGGCGCAGCGTCACCTCCTCTTGGAGGTCAAGCGCCAGACCCAGCGCGTCGAAGCCCGGACCGAGGTTCGCCGTCGTCGCCGGGACCCGCACCCGCACCGCGCGGAGCGGTCCGTCGCTCTGGCCCGCCGCCGGCTTGCGTCGCCCCACGGATGCGGCCGCAGAGGCGCGCAGCCCGTGGCGCAGACGCCGCGTCCGCGCGCCGCGACTCACCCGCGCGGCAGCCGGGCCGGCCGGCGCGCCGCGACCGACCGACCAACCCGACCGACCACCCACCGCAGTGGGAAGCGCTCGCGCCGGATCCGCACGCTGGCCGGCACCGTCACGCTCGGCTGCGTGTCGTAGCGCCGCGCCTGCGAGTGGAGCAGCACGCTCTGGAGCAGCCCCAGGCACCCGAAGATCGCCAGCAGCGACGACCCACCCGCACTGATGAACGGCAGCGGTATCCCCGTCACCGGCGCCAGCCCGATGTTCATGCCGATATTGATGAACACCTGGAACAGGAGCATGCTCACTGTCCCCGCCGCCAGCAGCCGCCCGAACGCGTCACGCGAGCGCTGGCCGACCCGCACGCACCGCCAGAACAGCCCGCCAAACAGTCCCAGCAGCGCCAGCCCGCCGACGAAGCCCAGCTCCTCCGCCAGCACCGCGAAAATGAAGTCACTGTGCTGAACCTTGAGAAAGTTCAGCTGCGTCTGCGTCCCGTTACCCAGCCCCTTTCCCCACCAGCCGCCCGACCCCACGCTGATCCGCGCCTGGATCACGTTGTAGCCCTCGCCGAACGGGTCGCGCTCCGGCGAGAGGAAGATCGTCAGCCGCCGCCGCATGTAGTCGTGCATCATGCGCCAGATCAGCGGAAACGCGACGAAAGGCACCGCCACCACGCTGCCCAGCCACTTCAGCGGCGCGCCGGCCACGAACACCATCCCGAACCAGATCGCCATCAGCACCAGCGTCGTGCCCAGGTCCGGCTGCCGGTACACCAGCGCCGCCGGAACGGCCACGATCGCCAGCGAGATCAACACTGCTTTCAGCGAGCGTCCCTCGTCCTCGCGGCTAGCCAGGTACCGCGCCAGGCAGACGATCACCGCTACCTTCGTCAGCTCCGACGGTTGGAGGCTGAACGGCCCGATCATGATCCACCGCTGCGCGCCGTACGTCACCTTGCCCACGACAAGCACCAGCGCCAGCGTCGCCAGCGCCACGCCATAGATCGGGATCGCCAGCGCGCCGACCATCCGGTAGTCCAACGCCGCCACGCCGAACATCACCCCTACCCCCAGCGCGGCGTACACCGCCTGCGTCAACAGCTGCCGCGAGACCGGCTGGTCGGCCAGCATCGTCGCGCTGCGCAGCACGATGAAGCCGTAGCACACCAGCGCCAGCGCGCTGGCGAGCAGCCACAGATCGAATTTTCCCCAGGACTTGCGCTGCATTGTGGTGGCGTGCGGTGCCGTGTAGCGGAGCGCTAGCGGCGCCCCTAGCGTACCCCGAGCTCGAAGTACGCCTTGAGCACCTCGGCGGCGATCGGGGCGGCCGTCTCCGACCCTTCCCCGCCGTGATACACGATCACCGCGACCGCGATCCGCGGATCTTCCGCAGGAGCGTATCCGACAAACAGCGCGTGCGTTGGCAGGTTCCCCTTGCTGTCCAGCGGTCCGTAGAACTCTGCCGTCCCGGTCTTCCCCGCGAGGCTCAGCGCCGGCTGCTTCAGCGCGAAATACGCCGTCCCTTCTGGAGACGCCACCACGTCGCGCATCCCCGCGCGGATCACGTTCAGATGCTCGGGTGCCACCGGCAGCTTGTGCATCACCTCCGGCGCCAGCGTCGAGAGCACGTTGCCCGCGTCGTCGCGCACCGCGGTCGCGATCCGCGGCTTGTACAGCGTCCCCCCGTTGGCGATCGCCGCCGTCATGTTCGCCAGCTGAAGCGGCGTCACCAGGAGGTCGCCCTGGCCGATCCCGACGTTGTAGTTGTCCCCGATGAACCAGGGCTCCTTCTTGACGTCGCGCTTCCACTCTTCGGTCGGAACCAGCCCGCGCTCCTCACCCAGCAGTCGAACCCCTGACCTCTCGCCAAATCCGAAGGCGCGCGCGTACTCCGCCAGCTTCTGGATGCCCAGCCCCTTGAAACCCGAGTAAGGGTTGCCTCCCGCGGACTCGTAAAAGAAGATGTCGCACGACTGGGCAATCGCCTGACGGACCGTCAGCTGACCCTGGCCAAGCGGGTTCCAGTTCCGGAAGACGCGCCCGTTGACCGTCACCGAGCCCGGGCAGTTGATCCGCGTCTGCGGCGTGACCACCCGCTCCTGCAGCGCCGCCGCCGCCGTGACCATCTTGAACGTCGATCCCGGGGGGTACAGACCGCCCAGCGCGTGGTTCACCAGCGGCGTCCAGCGGTCCTCGCTCAGCCGTCGGTACTCCGCGCTCGAGATGCCCGACGCAAATAGGTTGTTGTCGTAGTTCGGCAGGCTGACCAGCGCCAGAACGTCCCCGTTGCGCGGGTCGAGTGCCACCACCGCTCCCTGGCCGCTCTTTGCCTTCGCCATACCCGCCGCGAGCAGCTCCTCCGCGCGGCGCTGCAGTTGCGCGTCGATTGACAGCACGATGTTCCCGCCCGTGCGGACCGGCTCGAGCACTTGGATCACCGAGGTCTCGCGGCCGAGCGCGTCGACCTCGACCTGCTTTCGTCCCGGCGCGCCGCGTAGCTCGTCCTCGAACGTCACCTCGATCCCGGAGAGGCCGAGCGTGTCGTCCCGCTGGTAGCCCGAGTCGAGCCGCGCCTGGAGCGTCGACGCCGGGATCGGCCCGGTGTAGCCAAGGATCTTGCCCAGCGTCGCGCCCTCCGGGTACTGGCGGATCGGCGTGTACTGAATCACGACGCCCGGGAACAGGTCCTGCTGCTCCTCGACGGTCAGCGCGAGCTCGCGCGTGATCGGTGACTTCACCCGCGCCGGCGTGAACGGATCGTCTTTCGCCTGCTCGATCACGCGCGCGATCTCGCTCGGGTCCATCTCGAAGACGCGCGCCACGCGCTGGATCACCTGATCGCGCTGCTCTCCCACCCTGGGCAGGTCGGCGGGGCGGACGGCAAGCGTCCACGACGGCACGTTGCGCGTCACTTGCCGGCCGGAGCGGTCGTAGACCACACCCCGCAGCGGCTTTTCGGTCACGACCCGCACGCGGTTGACCTCCGCGCGCTGCACGAACTGCGTGTTGTTGGCGATCTGGACGTACCACAGCTGCCCCATCAGCGCCAGGAAGCACACTCCCACCGCTGCGTAGATGCCGTAGAGACGCGCCGGCGGGCGCCGGACCATCGTCGCTGCCATCGCCCGGTCCCGCCCCTAGAACTCGACCGGCACGATCGCGCGCGTGCGCCGCTCCACGCGGCTCAGCAGCCAGTAGATCGGTGGTGCCAGCAGCGTGCTCAAGATGGCGCTGGGCACCACCGAGTGGCGCAGCGTCCCTAGCCAGTCCACCGGCAGCTGGTGCGTGCGCAGCAGGAACAGGTACAGCACCCCGTACAGCACGCTCGCCCAGAACACGATCACCGTCGGCAGCAAGAAGTTCGTCCGGAAGACACTCGCCTCGCCCACGCTCGAGCAGAACGCAACCAGCACCAGCGCCAGCGCGGCCGTCCCCAGCGGCATCTGCGAAAAGACGTCGAGCAGCAGTCCCCCGCCAAACGCCCACGGCAGCGCCTCTCGTGCGCCCCGCAGCACCGCCCAGATGACCACCGCCGTCACCACCAGCTCGGGCCGCGCGCGGATCATGCCCATCGTCGGCAGCAGCGTCGACTGGAGCAGGGCCGCCAGGAAGAGCAGCCCGGCCGGGAACCACCAGGGAGTTCGCATGCCTAGAGCTTCGTGGGCAGGAAGCCCGTGTCCACGATCACGTGGCCCAGGCGCCCGAAGTTCACGAACGGCTCCACCACCGCGCGCTGAAACAGGTCCACGTCACGCGTTTCCACGTGCGCCACGCGCCCGATCGGCACGTTCGGCGGAAACGCACCCCCCAGGCCCGACGTCACCACCACGTCGTTGACTCGGACCGTCTCCGCCTGGGGGATGTACCGCATGACCAGCCGTCCGTCGGCCTGCCCGAGCACCTGCCCCGTCGCGCCGGGGTTGTTCTGGATCCGCGCGTTCACCGCGCTCGACGGGTGGTTGATCAGCAGCACGCGACTCGTCGTCGCCGTCCCGGCCACGACCCGGCCGATCAGGCCGCCCGTCGTCTGCACCGTCATGCCAATTTGGACCCCCGCCTCGGTCCCACGATTGAGCGTCGCGTACCCCAGCAGCGCGCTGGAGTCCAGCCCGATCACCTCCGCCGGGACGAGCGTGCGCGACGGGTTGGCGCGCGCGTAGCGCAGCTGCTCGCGCAGCTCGCGGTTCTCCAGCTCCGCCGCGCGCAGGTTGACCGTCTCCTGCAGCAGCTCCTCGACCGTGCGCCGTAGCGCGGCGTTCTCCTCGCGCAGCTGGCTGACCTCGCTCCACCCGCTCGTCACACCGCTCAACGAGTGCCCGACACGACTCACGCCCGCCTGCACCGGCGCCAGCACACGCAGCACCAGCTGACGCGGCCCGTCCAGCAGGCGCTGGCTGTCGGCGACCGTCGCGCCCACCGAGAGCACCACGAACAGCGCCAGCCACATCAGTGGGTTCGCCGGCGCGCCGCTGACGCCGCTCGCGGGGGTTCCCGCCCGCAGAACTCTCATCGCCTCGCCTAGGTCCGCAGCCGCGAGTACGTGTCGCCGACGAAGACCTTGCGGTAGACCTCCAGGTTCTCCAGGCACGCGCCCGTCCCGCGCACGACGCACTGGAGCGGATCGTCCGCCACGTGCACCGGCATCTTCGTCTCCTCGGCCAGGCGCTGGTCGAGCCCCTTGAGCATCGCCCCGCCGCCCGCCAGAATGATCCCCTGGTCCATGATGTCCGCCAGGATCTCCGGCGGCGTCTCCTCGATCGTCAGCTTCACCGCATCGACGATCAGCCCGACCGGCTGGGCGATCGCCTCGCGCACCTCGTCGATCGTCACATCGATCTGCTTCGGCAGACCCGTCACCAGGTCACGCCCGCGCATCGTCGTGCGCAAGTCGTCTTTGATCGGGTACGCCGCGCCCACCGCGATCTTTGTCTCCTCCGCCGTGCGCTCGCCGATGAACAGGTCGTACTCGCGCCGCGCGAACTGGACGATCTGCTCGTCGATCTCGTCGCCGCCAACGCGGATCGAGCGGCTGATCACCACGCCGCCCAGCGATATCACCGCCACCTCGGTCGTGCCGCCGCCGATGTCCACCACCATGCTCCCCGCGGCTTCCTGGATCGGCAGCCCGGCGCCGATGGCCGCCGCCATCGGCTCCTCGATCAGGTACGCCTCCCGCGCGCCGGCGTTCACCGCGGCGTCCTGCACCGCACGTTTCTCCACTTCCGTGACGCCCGATGGGACGCCCACGATCACCCGGGGCCGCGGCGTGAACGGAAACTGGTCGTGCACCTTGCCGATGAAGTGGCGCAGCATCGCCTCCACGATCTCGAAATCCGCGATCACGCCGTCTTTCAGCGGCCGGATGGCGACGATGTTCGCCGGCGTCCGCCCGACCATCTTCTTGGCCTCAGCGCCGACCGCCAGCACGCGACCGGTCCGTTTGTCGGTGGCGACGACCGACGGCTCGGAGATGACGACCCCCCGGTCTCGCACGTAGACGAGGGTGTTCGCCGTCCCGAGATCGATACCCAGGTCCTTGGAGAAGAGCCCCAGCAGGGCGCTGAGCGGGGCCAGCATTCAGGGGTCGCTCGAAGGGTGGATTGTACCCTCGCATCTGTGAAACCGGGTGGGACCTACCCGGTGGTCCCCGGCATCGACCTCGGGTGCGGCCGCACGCCGCGCCCAGGTGCGATCGGAGTTGACACGATACCGCTCCCTGGTGTGCGCCTCCTGGCGCGCCTGGGGGGGGGTCACCTCCCCTTCCGCGACGAGTCAGCCGCAACCGTGTACGCCCTCAACATCCTGGAGCACCTGGACGATCTTCCGGCTGCGATGGCGGAGGTGTGGCGCGTTCTGGTCCCTGGCGGCCGGTGCCAGATCGAAGTGCCCTACTTCGCCTCACCCAGCGCCCACGCCGACCCGACACACCGCCGCGCCTTCACCTACACCACCTTCGAGCACTTCGCCGCGCCGGCCGCGTACGGCTGGCAATCGAATCGCCACACCTGGTTCGGGCACTCCCGCTTCCGGGTCGATGCGCGGCGCCTCCGCTTCGGCCGCGCGCACCGCGCCCTAGGCATCGAAGCGCTCGCCAACCGCTGGCCCGCCGTCTACGAGAACCTCTTCGCCTACTGGTTCCCGGCGCGCGCGCTCGACGTGCTGCTCAGCAAGACCGCCGTCTCGTAGTCCTCCGGCGTGTTCAGGTTCACCAGCGCCAGCGGATCACCCGTCTCGACCGTCCGAGCCTCGCGCGCGTGCGCGCGCAGCACCGCGCGCAGCCCCTCGCTCTGTTCTGAGATCCCCAGCAGCTCCGTCCGGAGCTCGGGCGCGAAGATCACCGGATGGCCGCGCCTGCCATGAAAGCCCGCCACGGTGATTGGCCCGCCACCCTGCCGGTGCTCCTCGATAACGCGCGCGATCAGCGCGGCCGGTCGCGGCTGATCGACTGCGAGCAGGAGCATGTCCTCGTCCGCCGGCGCCACGCCGACGCCAGCCACGATCGAGGTGACCTTGCCGCTCGCGTACTCCGGGTTGTCGACCACCGTCAGCGCCGGCGCCGGCGGCAGGAGCGGCACCAGCTCATCCCGACGGTGCCCGACCACGACGACGAGCCGTTCTACCGGCGCCGCGAGCAGTTGCTCCGCCTGGTAGCGGATCAACGGCTGGCCGTGCCAATCGAGCAGCGCCTTGAGCCGCCCCATGCGCGTTGACTCCCCCGCCGCCAGCAGGATCGCCGTCGTCATCGTCAGCTTCAACACCGCGGCGCTGCTCGCGCGCTGCCTCGACGCGGTCCTGGCGCAAGTATCGCCCGACGACGAGGTCGTCGTCGTCGACAACGCCTCGAGTGACGCCAGCGCCACGATCGTCCGCGACCGCTACCCCACCGTGCGCCTGATCCAGAATCAGCAGAATCGCGGCTTCGGCGCGGGGTGCAACACAGGCATCAGAGCGACCCACGCCCCACTCGTCCTGCTGCTCAATCCCGACTGCCGGCTCGCGCCGGGCAGCGTTGGCGGTCTGCTCCGTTTCATGCAATCACACCCGCGCGCCGCCGTCGCCGGCGGTCGCCTGCGTTACGGCGACGGCTCCTTCCAGCACAGCGCGTTCCGCTTCCCCACCCTGTGGCAGGTGCTGCTCGACCTCTTCCCGCTGGATTGGCGCCTCGCCGACTCCGCGCTGAACGGGCGCTACCCGCGCGGCTGGGATGGGCGCGCGTTCCAGATCGACCACCCGCTCGGCGCGCTGATGTGCGTGCGCCGCAGCGCGATCGACACAGTGGGCCTGTTCGACGAAGACTTCTTCATGTACGCCGAAGAGGTCGACTGGTGCCTGCGCTTCAAGCGCGCTGGGTGGGAAATCTGGCACTGCCCCGAGGCGCTCGCCGTGCACCTCGGCGGCCAGGCGACGCGTCAGCACGCCGACGCGATGTTCGTCCAGCTCCACCGCAGCCGCTTCCGGCTCTTCGCGAAGCACTATCCCGCCTGGTTTTCCGTCATGGCGCGCGGCATCGTGCGCGCCGGCATGCTCCGCCGCGCCGCGCAGTCCTGGCTGCGGCTGCGCGGCCGTCCGGCCGCCGAGCGCCGCGCC
>DASTZM010000413.1:0-3819 GCA_035764305.1 Chloroflexota bacterium
AGGGCGCGGAGCTGCTCGACGATCTGCGGGCCGGTGCCGACGACGCGGCCGCGCGCCCGCATATCCTCCGCGGACGCGTCTCCGACCTTGCGACGCAGCTCGCCCTCATCCCGCCCGAAGACGACCGACGTCATCATCGAACGGCGCACCGAGCGCGGTTCGCGCCCTTCCTTCTTTAGGAACCGGTCCAGGCGGGCGCTCAGCTCACGATACTCGTCGGCGGGTGTGTTGGGAACGTTCCATTCGGCGGCGTACTTCGCCACCAGCCCGAGCGTGCGGCGGGGTCCCTTCCCACCGATGACGATGGGCAGGTCGCGGCGCTGCGGGCGCGGCATGAGCAGCGCCTCGGTAAGACGGTAGTACTGGCCGTCGAACGAGACGGGCGCGTCGCTGCGCAGGAGGCGCGTGACGACCTCCAGCCCCTCCTCGAAGCGTGCGAAGCGCTCCTTCAGCTCGAGCAGGTCGTAGCCGAAGGCGGTGTGCTCGCGCACCTGCCAGCCGGCGCCCATGCCGAGCCGCAGGCGGCCGCCCGAGAGGTCGTCGACGCACGCCGCCTGCCAGGCGGTGATGACCGGGTCACGGAAAGAGACGGGGGAGACGAGCGGCCCGAACTCGATGCGCCGCGTGTGCCCGGCCAGCCAGGTGAGCGAGGTCCACAGCTCGAGCGCGTCCTTCCACTCCCCGCGCGGGTTGGAGAAGTGGTCCGAGCGGAAGAGCCCGGCCAAGCCCGCCTCTTCGGTGGCGCGGGCGATCCCCTGCCAGCGGGCCCAGGTGAGGCCGTCCTGCCCCTCGATCATCACGGCGACGTCCATCGCGTTCCTACTCTCCGATCTCGGTCTTCCAGGAGTAGCGCGGCTCATAGCCCAGCAGTCGGCGCGCCTTCTCGATGGAGATGGCCGGCGCATCGCCCTCAATCGACGACGCGAGCGACGCCAGCTCGGGCACGGTGCGCGGGATCAGCTCGGAGAGCGGCGCCCGGGCGTGCGCCACCGCCGCGTTGACGTTGAAGGGGTGATTGCCCGGGCCCAGCTGGTCGAGCTTCTCCACCGCCAGGCGTGCCGCGAGCGCGACGTCGCGCGCGTCGACGTGCGACCACAGGCCGCCGGACTGCTCGCGCGGGGCGCCGCGCGGCGTGCGCCACTCGTCCTGGCCGATCACCAGCGTGGGACGGAGCGAGGCGGTCTGCAGTCCCCACTCGCGCCCGGCGAGGCTGAAGATCTCCTCGCCGACCCACTTGGAGAGCGCGTAGGCGTTCTCCGGGTGGGCGCCGAGCGTCTCATCAACCGGCAGTGCGGTCACGGCGCCGGATCTGATCTGCGAGCGCAGGCCGTAGATGGTGACCGAGCTGGCGTACGCGACGCGCCGGATGCCCAGCGCGCGGCACGCCGCCGCGACGTTGGCGCACGCCCCGGTGTTGTTCACGAAGACGTGCTCGGCCGGGTGGTGCGCCAGGTTGGGGTATGCCCCCAGATGGATAACCGCCTCGGCACCCGGCAGCAGCCCGTAGACGCTGCCCGCGTCGGAGAGATCGACCAGCAGCGCGCGGTCGGTCAGCCCACGCTGGGGCTCGGGCGGCAGGACGCGGTCCATCGCCCAGACGGTGTGCCCCGAATCCTTCAGCTCCCGGATGGTGGCTCGACCAATCCGCCCCGCTGCCCCCGTGACGGCAACCTTCATGGCGGGCGAGATACTACGCGCTGCGCCCGCAGACGCGAGGGAAGACCGGCGTACAATGCCCGCCGATGGCAACCACGCGCAAGACACTCATCGCATGAAGATCACCGACGTCCGCGCGTACACCGTCCTCAACCGCTCGATCTTCGTGCGGGTCTTCACCGACGAAGGGATCACCGGACTGGGCGAGTGCTCCCCTATGAACGTCGGGTCGGGGGTGATCCAGCAGTTCGTCAACGGCGCGCTCAAGCCGCTGTGCGTCGGCAAGGACCCGCTGGAGGTAGACAAGCTCTGGTCGGCGATGTTCTACCGCAACTACAAGCTGGGCGTGATGGGGGCGCACCTCTCCGCCATCGCCGGCGTGGACATCGCGCTGTGGGACATCCTGGGAAAAGTGACCAAGCTGCCGATCCACATGCTGCTGGGCGGGCGCTACCGCGACACGATCCGCATGTACGCCAGCCTGGGCGGCGGGTCGGGGCGCACGCCGGCGCAGCACGCCAAGATCGTGGCGGACCACCTGGAGAAGGGCTACACCGCGATCAAGATCCGGATGGACTGGGGCTACCAGGTGGACATCGACCCCGACAAGGACTGGGCGATGTTCCAGGAGTGCAAGAAGCTCACGGCGGACACCGTCCCGCTGAGCTTCGACGCGAACAACGGCTATTCACCGGCCACTGCCATCCAGCAGGGGCGGCGCTTCGAGAGCCTGGGGATCTACCACTTCGAGGAGCCGGTGGCGGTGGACGACTACGCGGGCTACGCCGAGGTGGCGCGCGCGCTCGACGTACCGGTCTCGGCGGGGGAGCACGAGTACACGCGCTGGCAGTTCCGCGATCTGATCGAGCGCGCGCAGGTGGACATCATCCAGCCGGACATCGTCAAGTGCGGCGGGTTCACGGAGATCCGCCGCATCGCGGCGCTGGGCGAGGTGCACCACAAGCACATCGTCCCGCACATGACGCAGCCGACGATCGGGACGGCGGCGAACCTGCACTTCATCGCCAGCCTGCGCGACGCCAACCGGCCTCAGGAGTTCTCCGGGATCAACGACCAGCTCAACGCGCTGTTCAAGGAGCCGCTGCTGCTCAACGCCGACGGCACGATCACCGTGCCCACCAGGCCGGGGCTGGGTCTGGAGCTGGACGAGGCGGCGTTCGAGAAGGCGGTCACGGGCTGAGTCGCATGCCCCGTCCAACCGAGCTGCCGGCCTGGAAGGCGCTGGCGTCACACCAGCGCGAGATCGCCGGGCTGCACCTGCGCCAGCTGTTCCACGGCGACCCCGGCCGCGGCGAGCGACTGACGGCGGAGGGCGCCGGGCTCTTCCTGGACTACTCGAAGCACCGGATCACCGGCGAGACGCTGCGCCTCCTGCTTCGGCTAGCCGAAGAGGCAAAGCTGCGTGAGCGGATCGACGCCATGTTCACCGGCGAGAAGATCAACGCCACCGAACAGCGCGCCGTGCTGCACGTCGCGCTCCGCGCGCCGCGCGACGCCGCCATCACGGTGGACGGCGAGAACGTCGTCCCCGCGGTGCACGCCGTGCTGGGCAAGATGGCGTCGTTCGCGGAGCGCGTGCGCTCGGGGGAATGGAAGGGACACACCGGCAAGCGCATCCGGAACGTGGTCAACATCGGGATCGGCGGTTCGGACCTGGGGCCGGTGATGGCGTACGAGGCGCTGCGCCACTACGCGGCGCGCGAGATGACGTTCCGCTTCGTCTCCAACGTGGATGGCACCGACTTCGCAGAAGCGACGCGCGACCTCGACCCGGCCGAGACGCTGTTCGTGGTCTCCTCCAAGACGTTCACGACGCTGGAGACCATGACCAACGCGCGCACAGCGCGGGCGTGGCTGCTGGCCGGTCTCGGGGGAGATGAGCGGGCGGTGGCGAAGCACTTCGTCGCGGTATCGACGAACGCGGCGGAGGTGACGAAGTTCGGCATCGACACGGCCAACATGTTCGAGTTCTGGGACTGGGTGGGTGGGCGCTACTCGATGGACTCGGCGATCGGCCTGTCGACAATGCTGGCGGTGGGACCGGGCGCCTTCCGCGAGCTGCTGGCTGGGTTCCACGCGATGGACGAGCACTTGCGCGACACCCCGTTCGAGCGCAACCTGCCGGTCCTGATGGGGCTGCTG
>DASTZM010000414.1:0-2318 GCA_035764305.1 Chloroflexota bacterium
CATCGCTGGAACGCCGATGGGTCGCAGTTCTCCGCAAGCTTAGGCTCAGAGGTGACCTGTCGGGCGAATTGGCTAACGATCTCACACGCGGACCGTCTGAAAGACATCGGGCAGCGAGTATCCACGGGATCGAGCCAAAGCCCTCCGTGTCAACCTAAGCTGAGACACTGTCGTCGCCGAAATACTGACGCGGAGGGCGGTGGATGGAGCAGCTTAAGGAATGACAACAACAACATCGACGCCTGTACCGGCGGCGACGCCGAGCCCTCCGGCTGTCGAGGTGCCGGCTCGGGCGAAGCGGCGCACCTACGGTGCGAGCTACAAGGCGCGCATCCTCGCCGAGTACGACCAGCTCGATGCCGCCGGTCGCGGCGCGCTCCTGCGCCGCGAGGGGCTCTACAGCTCCCACATCAGCACCTGGCGCGCGCTGCGTGACCAGGGCGCCCTGACGGCGCTTGCCGCGGCGCCGGGACGGCCACCCGCGGATCCGCTCGAGCGCGAGAACGCTCGTCTGCAGCGGGAGAACGCACGGCTCCAGAAAGAGCTGGCCACCGCCCAGCAGGTCATCGAGGTGCAGGGAAAGCTCTCCGCGCTGCTGGAGCAACTCGCCACCGGCAGCGCGGCGCAGGAGACGCAGGACGGCGAGACGCACGCGCGGCACGCGAGCAGGACCGAGCGCGAGCGGCCGACGTGGACGCGCTGACGGCGCACGCGATCCAGGAGCTCCAGCCGCTGGTGGGGACCGTCGCTGCGTGTGCGGTAGTAGGTCGCCCGCGGGCGACCTACTACCGCCGCCACCGCCCACCCACCCGCTGTCGGACGGACCAGCCAGGGCAACCGCCGCGCCCCCCTGCGGTCCAGCCGCGCGCGTTGAGCGCGGCGGAGCGTACCGAGGTCCGCGCGGTGCTGCACAGCGGGCGCTTCGTCGACCACGCGCCGGCGACGGTCTATGCCACCCTCCTGGACGAGGAGCGCTACCTGTGCTCGGTGTCGACGATGTACCGGGTGCTGCGCACCGAAGGTGAAGTGCGTGAGCGGCGCAGGCTCGCGACGCATCCCGCCGCGGTCAAGCCCGAGCTCCTCGCGACTCGGCCGAACGAGGTGTGGAGCTGGGACATCACGCGCCTGCTGGGCCCGGCCAAGTGGACCTACTACTACCTCTACGTCATCATCGACCTCTACAGCCGCTACGTCCCCGGCTGGCTCCTGGCCACCCGCGAGACCGCGGCGTTGGCCGAGAAGCTCCTCGCCGAAACGATCGCCAAGCACCGCGTCGCCGCCGACCAGCTCACCATCCACGCCGACCGGGGCACGTCGATGGCGTCCAAGCCGGTGGCGCTGTTGCTGGCCGATCTCGGCGTCACCAAGAGCCACTCCCGGCCGCACTGCTCAAACGACAACCCGTATTCCGAGGCCCACTTCAAGACGCTCAAGTACCGGCCCGACTTCCCGGACCGCTTCGGCTCGCCCGAGGACGCGCGCACCTTCTGCCGGCGCTTCTTCCGCTGGTACGACGACGAGCACCGCCACTCGGGCATTGGGTTCCACACGCCTGCCGACGTCCACTTCGGCCGCGCCGGGCACGTCCGTCAGCAGCGTGCCTCCGTGCTCGATGCCGCCTACGCCGCGCATCCTGAACGGTTCGTCCACCGCGCGCCCGCGCCACCGGCGTTGCCGGGTCCCGCGTGGATTAACCCACCGCAGCCGCCACAGGCAGCGCAGGAGGTGCTGACGCTTCAGTAATTCCCACCACGCGGTGTCTCAAAAAGGTTGACACCTTCCGATGCGTTGCACTCGCCGTCGACCTGCTCGACGCCGTCGCCCCACCTTGATACCTCGTGCTCTCGATGGAGCGGCGTCAGCGCACGTCCAGTTCTCGCCGCCACCTGGCAGCGCAGTCGCCTCACGCTTCCCTCCTCCGAGTCGATTGGCGCGACTCTCACGCAGGCCTTACCTTGACCTGAGCCCGCGCTGAGCCGGGCAACGGACAATAGTCGACATGCGGACCCCCACGCCGAGCCAGCCGCCCACCGAGCCGCGCGCCGCGCGCCCCAAGCCCGCCCACCATGCGTCGGAGTACGGCACGTGGTTCCAGGATCCCCTCGTCGTCGAGGTCTACGACCGGCGCCCCCCGTACCCCCAGGCCGCCATCGACCACCTGCTCGCGCTGACAGCCCGCGCCGGCGGCAGCGGCCCGGACACGGCTGTCGTCCTCGACCTCGGCGCCGGCACCGGCGACGTCGCGCGCCGCCTCGCCCCGTCGGTCGCCCGCGTCGACGCCGTCGATCTCTCCCCCGGCATGATCGAGAAGGGCAAGC
>DASTZM010000415.1:0-4112 GCA_035764305.1 Chloroflexota bacterium
GGTCGCGACGCACACGCAGCGCACGGCGTTGCCCGAGACTGTGGTGCGGACCACGCGCACACCGGCCACCGGCTGGTGGAGTGCCCGGCCGAACGACGCCGCCAGTGCATGCGCCTGGCCAGCGGGCAGGGCGCTCGTCCCCGGCAGGAAGAACTCGACGGCGTACTCGTACAGCGGCGCGGGCGGCATGTGCCAGCACGCTATCCGACGGGCGGCGCGGTTCGCGTTGAGGGACGGTAGTAGGTCGGTGCACGTGTCATGGACTGCGGTGATGGTCAGGTCGGGAAGTGGCCCAGCCGGCGCCGTACCGCCGCCCGTGACCGGCGTGTTCGAGACCTCACTCTACGTGGGGGACCTGCCTCGCTCGTGCGCCTTCTACCGGGAGGTGCTCGGGCTGGAGCTGATCGGCGAGCAGGTGTCGCCAGACGACCGGCTGGCCGCGCTGCGCGTCGGGGACCGACAGTGACCGCGTCGCCTGGCCGGAGTGATGCGGCTGGTCCGACAGACATCTCCCGAACGTACCCCCTCCGGCGTCGCCTCAACCGAGACACGACCCACCCGGGACACCACGATGCACGGCTCGGCTGTAACGTTGCAGGACGGTGGCCAGCGCGCATCCCACAGGCCGACGGCGCCGCACGATTCGAAGACGCGAGCCATGAACACTCTCACGACCGACCGGCCGCGCCTGCTCATCGTGGGAGATGATCCTGCCACCGCCACCCTGCTCGGGGACTTCTTTCGGCTGGATGGCTTTGAGACCATTGCTGCCCCAGAGGCGGAAGCGGCGCGACTGCTCGAGCTCCAGCGCCCCGCCGCCGTCGTGCTTGACCTGGTCGTGCCCCACTCGCCGGGCTTCACGCTGTTTCACGACGTCACGAGCGAGCAACCCTCCAGTCGTGGTGCTTCGTCCGCCGTCCCGATCGTCGTATGCGCCGCCCCCGGCGGTGCGGCCGCACTCACGTCCGTGCGCACCGCCCAGGTGGCAGCGCTGCTCGAGACGCCGGTGGACCTGGAGCAGCTGCGGAACGCTGTGCGGCGCGCCATCGGGTACCCCGGCGCGCCGCGCCCAGCCGCCGTCAACCCGGAAGCGGACGAAGCCCGCGACGAGTTCGTTGCCACCGCGGTGCACGACCTGAAGAATCCCGTAGCGGCGATCCGCGGGCAGGTCTTCCTGCTCCGCCGGCATCTTCGGGCGCTCGAGGGGGACGATCCCGCCGCGGCAATGGCCGCGCTGACTCGCGCGCTCGGCGCGATCGACCGTGCGGCGACGCATACGCTGACCTTGCTCAACGCGACGCTGGACGCGGTACGTCTGCGCTCCGGTGAGTCGTTGGAGCTCGAGACTCGGCCGACCGACCTGGTCGCGCTGGCGCGCGCAGCGGCGGACACCTACCAGGAGGCCACGGACCGGCACAAGCTCGAGGTCCGCACGAAAGAGCCGCAGCTGGTGGGCATGTGGGACGGCTTTCGCCTGGAACGAGTGCTGGAGAACTTGCTCTCCAACGCCATCAAGTACAGTCCGCGCGGCGGCGCCATCACCATCACGATCCGCCTCGACCCAGCAGACGGCGCCTGGGCGATCCTCTCCGTGCGCGACCATGGGGCGGGCATCCCCGCCGCGGACCTCCAGCGCGTGATGCAGCCCTTCCAGCGCGGCGCCAACGCGTCGGCAATCGCACCCGGAACGGGCATCGGCCTCGCCGGAGCGCGGCGTATCGTGGAGCAGCACGGCGGAACCCTGAGCGTCCGTAGCGTAGAGGGAGTAGGCAGCATCTTCAGCGTGCGGTTGCCGCTCCGGACTCCACACGCGCTCGTTCCCCTGCCCGGCAAGCCCCTCCCGTCCTGACTCTCCCGGCGGGCCGCCGGCGGTCCGTGCTCTCCAGGCGCCCCATCCCGCGCCTACTCGTCCTCCAGCCTCTCGTCTCCGAGGTCGTCTCCGAGGCCGGCCAGGATGCCTCGCAGCTGGGCGGCCAGCGCACGCAGGCTCGCGGCGCTGATGCGCGGCTCCGTCACACCGCGCCGGCGCTCGGGTGCTACGCGCTGATCCGCCTCGTACTCCGCCCACCGCTCCAACAATGCCTCCACCCGTGCGAGCGCCCGCGTCTCAATGGCCCCAGCTTCCGGGCCGGTCTCGTGTACCCGTCCCACCCCCCCGTCAAGCGCGGGAGTCCCGCTCTGCACCGGTCTCACCGCCACCGACGGAACCTGCTCCCATGACCCGCCGCCTTCACCAGTACCAGTACCGGTGCGAACGTCGGGAGGCTGGGTCTGGGAAAGCGGGCCGTGACGCCGCACGCCGTACGCCACCAAAAGCGCCGCGGCGATCGACGCCAGCGCCGCCAGCTCTTCGGTCCGGTCCGTCGGCGACATCGCCGCCGCCGCAGAAGCCGGGGCCAGCACGCGCCACAGCGCCTCGATCTGCCGGCCCGTGAGCGTAACCGCAACCGACTCGTCGGCCAGATCCGCTAGACCGGATGTGAGCGGCGGCGTCCGGGTCACGGGCATCACAGTACCCCACGATCGCTATGCGAGAGCCTGGCGGAACGCGCACTGATCCAATACGAACAGATCCGTTACATACGCCACGCCATCCTGACCGACCTCCTTAGGGCACCGCCTCCCGCCATGTGAGTCATCACCCTCCCAGCGTCGACCTCGTGGGTGCGCCCTATGTCCCTTCTTCATCGTCCTCGTCTACGACGCCCTCAACGGCAATCTCGGTCAGGACAGCCCTCAGCTGCGCGGCGAGTCTTCGCAGGCTGGATGCACTCGCCAGAGGCGGCTCTGCCGGCCGCCCACGCGCTTCCGGCAGACGCGCGCTCGCTTCGTAGTCCTCGGCTGGGCCCAGGGCTGCTTCGACAGTGCGCAGCAGCCGCTCGACGTTCCGCCGATCTCGCAGGCGCTCTAGGCGCACAACGTCCATGGCGCTCGGCCCTTGGGCGGGTCGCTGCGCGCGTCTCGGCGCGTCCTTCGTAGCCGGCTCTTCCTCGACGCCCCGTTGCGCAGCCCGCTGCGCGGCCAGTTCGGCCGCGCGTCTGCCGAAGGCGACGATGAGCGTGGCCGCGGCTTCGCCCAAGACTCGGAGTTCGTCCGGAGAACAGACCGCCGCAGCCGATGTCGGAGACAGCACGCGCCACAGCGCCGCGATCTGCCGGCCCGCGAGCACCACCGGTATCTGCTCGTCCGCCAGGTCCGGCAGTCCGGCGCGCTCGGACCAACCCGGTTCGGGGGGCTCTGGGCGGCCCGGCGGCGTCATGGCGTCACGCTACGCGCCGCTTCCGAACGAATCCGTTGCGGCCGCGCGCAAAATCCCGTTACAAAGCAAGCAGCGGGCCACTGGCGCAGGGCGCACGCGCCGCCTATCCGCACCGTCTGGTTACCGCTTTGACAAACGCGCGGCGGCGGCTACACTCCGGCCAAAGGAGCCGTCAGTGGCATGAGCGGGCGCCGCCGTGTGCTCATCATCGAAGACGACGAGGACGCCGCGGCCATCCTCGCGGGGCTTCTCGAGATGGAGGGCTTCAAGCCCACCACCACCGGCTCTGCCTTCGGCGCCGCGGACCTGGTCCGGCGCACACGCCCGGACGTCGTCGTCATGGACCTTGTGCTCCCCTACCAGTCCGGAATGTCGTTCCTGGACGGGCTCAAGGCAGATCCCCAGACCGCGGAGATCCCGCTGATCGTGTGCACCGCCTTCCCCGACACGCTCACTCCCTCGCGCGCCGTCCAGGCGGCCGCGGTCCTACACAAGCCGATCGATCTTCGTCATCTCCTGATGCTCGTCCGCGGTGCAGTCGAGACCCGGCGCGCGCACGCACGCCGCTGTCGCCGCTCCAGCGCCTTCGCCGCCGGCGCCTAGCCCGCCGGCGCACGCACCCCTCACGACCCCTCGTGGCCGCGGTGCTTGGTCCGCCAGTCCGCCAGTCCGCGAAGAACTCCAGCACCTGCTGCCCCTACGCGGTACTGAACGCCACCGGGTTCCGCACCTGTGTGCGAGCGCTTCGCGTCTCCATAACGCACGCCACGCAGGCTATCCGCTCCACCCCCTGGGCGCCACCTCCACCGCTGTGCCGGTACTGCTTCACCACCAGCTTGCGCGCCCCTGTCCT
>DASTZM010000416.1:0-2537 GCA_035764305.1 Chloroflexota bacterium
CGCGCGGCACTTCCGGCAGAAGTGCTCCCCCGTTCGGCCGCAGCCGACACAGCGCGGCGGAAAGACCGCATCCAGCAGCGCGCCGAACATTTCACCGCCGATGCGCGACCACGCCATCAGACCGGCGACATCCTAGCCACAGGAGTAGAATCGGCCCAACATGGTCGCGGTCGACGCCGGCGGAACGCCCGTACGCGTCAGCGGTGCCGCGCTCGCCGGCGGGCCGCTCCTGGCGATCGCCAGCCGGCGTCAGATCAGCCCCTCCCGCGCGTCCGGCGCCGCGGCCGGGAGCTTCCCCGCCGCCATCCGCGGCGCGGTCAACGCCCTCTCTCACCCCGCCAGCGGTAGCGAGCTGGCCGCTCAGGACGACGCGCTGCCCGTGCGCTGGGGCATCCCCACCTTTTTCGCCGGCGCGCCGTTCGGTCCGCCGTACGAGTTGGAGAACCGCGCCGCCGAATGGCTCCTTGGCGCGGACACCGGGTTGACCTTCTTTGGCTCGGATCGACAGGCGCGCATGGCGCTCCGCGTCCATCCGCGCGGCCCCGCGCTCCAGACCGGAGGAACCTTCCTCGCGGCGCTCTACGGCGCAGCGCCGGCGCCGCGCTCGCTCGGGGTTGGCGTCGACGCCCTGGGGTAGGACCAGCCGGTGAGCGCGCCGGGGGACGGCGGTCTTGCGGCGCGCCGCGTCGTCTTCTCCGCCGTTCGCCAGGCCGGCTGGGAGGACGTCGCGCTGCCGGCCCAGCTGGCACCGCACCAGGTCCTGGTGCGCACCGCGTGCTCGCTCGTCAGCGCCGGGACCGAGATGGCGATCTACTCGGGCTCGCACATCGGGTACACCATCCCCGGCTCGACCTACCCGAGCATGCCGCACCGTCCGGGCTACGCCGCGGCCGGCACCGTCGAAGCGGTCGGCGACTCGGTGACCGCCTACAAAGTGGGAGACCGCATCGCCGGCAGCTGGAACCATGCGTCGCACGCCCTGGTCGACGCCTCCCGTGCGCTCGCCGCCCCGCTGCCGGACGGCGTCGCGTTTGAGCAGGGCGCGCTCGCGCGCCTGGCGTCGATCGCGATGCAGGGCGTGCGCCTGGCGCGCGTGCGGCTGGGCGAGACCGTCGCCGTCTTCGGACAGGGGCTCATCGGCCAGTTCGCGCGCCAGCACGCGCAGCTCGAGGGCGCGGCTCGTACCATCGCCGTAGACCTCTTCGAGCCCAGACTTGAGCTGGCGCGCCGCCACGGCGCGACCGAGACGGTGCGGCCCGCGAGCGCGGACACGCCTTCCGGGGTCCGCGGCGCCGATGTCGCGATCGAAGCCACCGGCGCGCCCGCGGTGATCAACGACGCGCTCCGCTCGGTCGCCGATTTTGGGCGCGTGGTCCTGCTGGGCAGCCCGCGCGGACGCGTTGAGATTGACCCCTACTCCGATATCCACCGCGGCGGCGTGAGCGTCATCGGCGCCCACGCCCGCACCGCCGATCTCCCCGGCAGTCCCCACCCCACCTGGACCATGCCCGCCCAGTTTGCGCTCTGCCTGGAGCTCATGCGCCAGGGCCGCCTCCGGACTGACGGCCTCGTGTCGCATCGCCTTCCCGCCGCCGAATCACTCCCCATCTTCGAAGCGCTTCGCACCCGCCCCCAGGAGCACTTGGGAGTGCTTATCGAGTGGGTGTGAGCCAGGCGGAGACCCGAGCGAGCTAGGCCGGGACGGGCTCCGCCGTCTCCGGCTCCACCTCCGCGCCGACCGCCGGCGGATCCTCCGCGGTCACGCGGATGGCCCCCTCCACCACGTCCAGCACGATTGTCTGGCCTGGCTTGATCCGCCCATCCAGCACCTGCTGCGTGACCTCGTCCTCGATACGCTGCTGAATCAGCACGCGGATCGGGCGCGCCCCCTCCATCGGCGTGTACCCATCCTTCGCCAGCAGCGCGACGACGTCCTCGCTCCAGCGCAGGTCATGCCCTTTCGCCACCACCGCCACGCGCTCCTTCACCAGCAGCCGCTCGGCGATGCCGCGCATGTGCTCGGGACGCAGCGGCTCGAAGACGACGATCTCGTCCAACCGGTTGAGGAATTCGGGCAGCAACGCCTTCTTCAGCTCGTTCTGCACCACGTCCCGCACGCGCGCCGAGGTCATGCCCGCGTCGTCCGGCCGGAACCCGACGCCCGCGGACTTGAGGCGCTCTGACCCGAAGTTGGCTGTCATCAAGATCACGCAGTTCTTGAAGTTGACCTTCCGGCCCTGCGCGTCCGACAGGTGTCCGCCGTCCATGATCTGCAGCAGCACCGTCAGCACCTGCGGGTGCGCCTTGTCGATCTCGTCGAACAGCACCACCGAGTACGGCCGGCGGCGCACCGCCTCTGTCAAGTCGCCAGCGTTCTCGTAGCCGACGTATCCCGGAGGGGCCCCCACCAGGCGCGAGACGGTGTGGTACTCGCTGAACTCGCTCATGTCGAGCCGGATCAGGGCGTCCTCGTCGTTGAACAGGTACTCCGCCAGCGCGCGCGCTACCTCGGTCTTGCCCACGCCGGTCGGCCCGAC
>DASTZM010000417.1:0-4216 GCA_035764305.1 Chloroflexota bacterium
CGCAAGGAGCGCGTCGTCTTCTTCACCGACGAGGCGCTGTTGGCGATCCGCACCTACGTCGAGGCGCGCGCCGACCGGTACGCCCCGCTCTTCCTGCGCCACGATCGCCGCCGTGGCCGGGCGCGTGGCAGCGGCGACAACCTCCGCCTCTCGCCCTGGGGCATCTGGCACGTCGTCAGGCGCTACGCCCAGATCGCGGGCGTCGACGCCTCGCCACACGATTTCCGCCACGCCAAGGCGTCCACGCTCCTCAACCGGGGGGCGAAGCTCAGCGAGGTGCAGGACATCCTGGGGCACGCCTCGCCCGAGACGACCAAGAGAATCTACGCCCACTACGAGACCGCCCACTTGAGGGACGCCTTCGACCGCTTCAGCGCCTCGGTCGCCGAGCTCGCCGCGGAGGCCCCGAAACGCCGCCGCTAACCTGGCGGGGTGTGCTAGGCTTCAAAAACAGAAGTACATCAGCCGCCTCTGGTTTCGCCACCGGAACCGTGGAAGCGGCCCGCCGTTATGTCAGCCACCCTCACCCCTGTCGCGACCGAGCTAGACGCCGCTGCCCGATGTAGGCGCATCAACGAGCGCCTCCCTGAGCGCACCCTCTACTCAGACGCCAAACGCCCGCTCCATCCGGACTCGCGGGCGTCTTGGCGTCTGAGCCCCGAGCCATTCTGGCTCTCACCCGTCGCCGCCACGTACCTCGAGGGCCTCGGCCAGGACTTGCTCGCCTTCTATAGGGCCATCAACACGCTCTACGGCATGTCCGCGCGCGGCACCGCCCCGGCCTGGATCGCTGAGTACTACGACCTCGGCCGCCCCCAGCACCTGATCGACTACGGCCGGCTCAACCGCCAGCGCCGCGTCCTGCCCGGCGTCATCCGACCCGACCTGTTCATGGTCGAGGATGGCTTCATCGCCTCCGAGCTCGACTCGGTTCCCGGCGGCATCGGCTTCGGCGCCAGTCTCTCCCGGCCGTACGCCGAGCTGGGCTACGACCTCCTGGGCGGCCCCGATGGCATGCTCGACGGCTTTTCGGCCATGCTCGCCAGCGCCGCGGGGCGTCAAGCGCCCGCCGCGGGCCTCGTCGTCTCCGACGAGTCGGGCGACTACTGGGAAGAGATGGTCTGGCTCGCCGGCGCGCTCCGCGAGCGCGGTCAGTCGGTCCACGCCGTGCGCCCGGACGACGTGCGCTTCACCGAGGACCGTCTGCTCGTCCCCGCCGGCGGCTCGCCCGGACCGCGCGACGAGACGCCGCTCGACCCCGGCGCCGAGTTCGTCCCGATCGACGTCCTCTACCGCTTCTTCGAGCTGTTCGACATCAAGAACATCGCCAAGTGGGAGCTCTTCCTCTACAGCATGAAGAAGCAGCGCGTGGCGCTCACGCCACCCGTCAAGACCTTCCTCGAGGAGAAGCTCTCGTTTGCGCTGCTTCACCACCCCGCGCTCGAGCACCTCTGGCGCCAGGAGCTCAAGGACGCTTTCGACCGGCTCAAACGCGTCATCCCCAACACCTGGGTGCTCGATCCGCGCCCGCTCCCACCCCACGCCACCGTTCCCGGCCTGACGCTCGCGGGTAAGCCGGTGCAGGACTGGGGGCAGCTGATCGGACTGACCCAGAAGGAGCGCCAGCTCGTGGTGAAGCCGTCGGGCTTCGACCCTACCGCGTGGGGTTCGCGCGGCGTGCGCGTCGGCCACGACCTGCCCGAGGACGAGTGGGCAGGGGCTGTGCACGAGGCGCTCGATCGCTTCGCCGACGTGCGCTACGTCCTCCAGCGCTTCCACGCCGCGCGCCGCGTCTCTGTCGACTGGTTCGACTTCGACAGTGGCGAGGTCCGTCGCATGCCCGGTCGCGCGCGCCTCACGCCCTACTACTTCGTCGTCGGCGACGAGGCACGACTGGGCGGCGTCACCGCCACCGTCGTGCCGATTGACAAGAAGCTAATCCACGGCATGGTCGACGCCGTCATCGTCCCCTGCGCCGTCCGCCAACCCACCGCGAGCGAGTAAAGACCAATGGAAGAGTGGCAGCGACTTCTCAAAGACGGCGTCAACAACGCCCAACAGCTCTTCGACCGCTTCGGCGTCGATAAGGAGCTGGCCGAGCGGATCTCCGAGGACTTCCGGATCCGCATCAACGCCTACTACCTGAGCCTGATCGAGGAGCCCGGCGATCCCATCTGGCGCCAGGTCGTGCCCGACGCCGCCGAGCTGGAAGACGTCGACTGCCCCGACGATCCGCTCAACGAGGAGGGCGACAGCCCGGTCCCCAACCTCACCCACCGCTACCCCGACCGCGTGCTCTTCCTCGTCAACCACCAGTGCCCCATCTACTGCCGCTTCTGCACGCGCAAGCGCAAGGTGAGCGAGCCGGGCTGGTGGAACAAGGACACTCTCAAGCTCGGCATCGACTACATCCGCGAGCACACCGAGGTGCGCGACATCATCGTGTCGGGCGGCGATCCGATGATGCTCCCCGATCACATGATCGAATGGATCCTCTCGGAGTTGCGCGCCATCCCGCACGTCGAGATCATCCGCATCGGCTCGCGCGTGCCATGCGCCCTCCCGCAGCGCATCACGCCCGAGCTGTGCGCCATCATCAAGAAGTACCACCCGGTGTACGTCAACACGCATTTCAACCACCCGCGCGAGGTGAACGAGGTCACCAAGAAGCACTGCGGCATGCTCGCCGACGCCGGCGTGCCCATCGGCTGCCAGACCGTGCTGCTCAAGGGCGTGAACGACGACCCTGCCGTCATGAAGGAGCTCATGCAGAAGCTCCTCACCATCCGCGTGCGCCCCTACTACATCTATCAGGCCGACCTCACCAAGGGGACCAACTACTTCCGCACCCGCGTCGAGAAGGGTCTGGAGATCGTCAAAGCGCTGCGCGGCCACACCTCCGGGCTCGCCGTGCCCCACTTCGTTATCGACGCCCCCGGCGGTGGGGGGAAGATCCCGCTGCTTCCCGAGTACGTCGTTGACATCAACGACGACGAGGTAGTCATGCGCAACTACGAAGGGAAGACCTACCGCTACCCGCAGGTCGCGCGCGAAGAAGTGGGAGACGCCGTGCCGAACGTCGTGAGCGTTTCTGGCCCTAGGACAAATGGGTCATCGAACGAGAGTTCGAAGCTACGCCCCGAGCCCGCCCTGTCAACGACCTAACCTGCCGCGGATTGCGGCGGCAAGGTAGCGCCAGCTTCTTGACTCCCACCTAGTCCAGGACTGCCGCAGCGGCCGCGGCCGCAGGCTCTGCCGCACTGGCCGCGGAGTGACTTGATTCCCTTGTGCCGCGGCATGCGCGGCCGTAGGCTCTGCCCCGCCATGACCGCTGTTGCAGCCGACACCGCACAGCTCACCGCCACCCGCTTCGCCCGCCCCGCCGCCAGAAACTTTCGTCCTGGGGCTGCGTTGGAGAGGTCGGAGGAGACCAGACAGGGTATGTCGGCGGTTGCGGCCACGGCGACGCTCACCACGGAAACGGCACTCATCGCGCGGGCGCAGGCGGGCGATCACGCCGCGTTCGAGCAGATCTTTCAGCAGTATCAGACCGCCATCTACAACTACATCTACCGGCTCATGGGCAGCGCGGAAGACGCGTACGACATGACCCAGGACACGTTCCTCAAGGCCTACCTCGCCCTCCCCAAGACCTCGGACGACCTCCGCGTCGGCGCGTGGCTCTACCGCATCGCCACCAACGTCTGCCTCGACGAGCTCCGCCACCGCAAGCTGGTCAAGTGGCAGCCCTGGGAGGCCTTCGTCTCGGTCTTCCACCCGACCCAGGTCGCCAAGGACAGCCCCGAGCGCGACTGCATCGACCGCGAGAACAACGAGGAGGTGCAGCTGATCCTCGAGAAGATGCACCCCAAGTACCGCATGTGCCTCATCCTGCGCGAGTACCACGACCTCTCCTACGACGAGATCGCCGAAGTGCTCAACACCACCCGCGCCGCCGTCAAGTCACTCCTCTTCCGCGCGCGCGAAGAGTTCCGCCAGGTCTACGCCAAGGTCGAGCGTCAGCCGGGACGCGCCCAGCCCGTCTAGTCGCTACACGCTACCGTTCAGCACGCAGCACCCCTGGGGCGCTTCCCGGGGGTGTTTCATCCTATGCTTCATTTCTTCCAGATAGAAAATAGGGCCTGCTACATTTCGGCCCTCACGACCCCCATCTGAGACTTCTCCCCACCTGAATCCGTTCAGGAAGCGACAGGGG
>DASTZM010000418.1:0-4187 GCA_035764305.1 Chloroflexota bacterium
CTCTGGCACCGTCGCGCCATGCTCACCGCCACGACATTCGCCGGACTGTTCCTCCTCGTCTACATCGCCCGATATCTCGCATTCGCGCCCCGTCTCTTTGCCGGCACGGGCGCCGTCCGGGCCGCCTACCTCGCCATCCTGGCGTCCCACACTGTGCTCGCCACCCTACTCGGCCCGCTGGTGATTGTCGTCCTGTGGCGCGCGCTGCGCGGCGACTTCCAACGTCACCGCCGCATCGCGCGCATCGCGCTGCCGATCTGGCTGTACGTCGTAGTCACTGGCTGGAGCATCTACGCCATTCTCCACGCCTTCTAGCACTGGCTAGAAGACGCGGCGGTCGATCACCAGCGCGATCGAGAGCAGCCAGAGGTAGAGGATCGAGTACCTGAACAGCCCGGAGGCGTCCCCTGCGCGTGCGTTCCGGCGCAGGCGCAGGGCGTAATAGAGGAACAGCGCCCCCAGCGCCAGCGCCGACAGCAGGTACGCCGTGCCGGCGAAGCCGAACGGCACGAACAGCAGCGAGACGCAGATCATCTGGATCGTGTAGAGCACGATCTGCCGGCGCGTCTCAACGTCACCTCGCACCACAGGCAGCATCGGGATCCTGGCACGCGCGTAGTGCTGCTTGATCAGCAGCGACAGCGCCCAGAAGTGGGGCGGCGTCCAGAAGAAGATCACGGCGAAGAGCAGCCACGCCTCGGGCGCCAGGTCGCCCGTCACGGCTGCCCACCCGACCAACGGCGGGATCGCCCCCGCCGCCCCGCCGATCACGATGTTGCTCGGCGTCGAGCGCTTCAGCAGGCGCGTGTAGACGACGACGTAGAACAGCAGCGCCCCGAGCGCCAGCGCCGCCGCCAGCAGGTTGGCGCGCCACGCCAGGAGCCCGAACGACAGGACGCCCATCCCCAGCCCCAGTAGCAGCGCTTCCCGCGCCGAGACGACTCCCGCCGGAATCGGGCGCTGTCGCGTCCGCTCTCCCATCAGCGCGTCGATGTCGCGGTCCAGGTAGCAGTTGATCGCCGCCGCGCCGCCCGCGGCGAGTGCGCCACCCAGCAGCGTGACCAGCACCAGCTCGAGCGACGGTAGCGCCGGACCCGCCACCATCATCGCCGCCAGCGTCGGCACTTCCAGCAGGACGATCACGCGCGGCTTGGTCAGGGCAACGTACGCCAGCAGCTTTTCCCGCAGGCGCGTCCCGCGCGTCCGGTCGGCGGGAATGGCCAGCACCTGTGCCGCGTCGTTCGTGAGGGCCGGCTCACCTCCCGTACGCGCCAGGACCGGCGTAAGGCTCACGGCTTCGCCTCGAGTGCCCAGGCTCGGCGCGCTTCGAGCGCCAGCGACAACATCGCCAGTGCCCAGACGGCCGCCGCTCCGGCGACGTGCGCGCCGCGCAGGACCGCGGGCAGCCCCGTCGACACCGCCGCGGCGCCGGTCAGCACCTGCGCCGCGAGCGCGGCGAGCAGTGCCCAGGCGGCGCCCCGCTGGCCCCCCGTCCTGCGCCGCAGCACGGCGACCGCGATGCCCGCTCCCAGCGCTGCCGTCACGTAAGCCAGACCACGGTGCGCAAGGTGGATCGCGACGAGACGCGACGGGGCTGACTCGCCGAGTCGCTGTAGGGCCGCCTCAGGAACGTCGCAGCCCGGAAAGCCGATGCAGGCGATGCTCGCGCCCACAGCCCGCGTGTACGCGCCGGTCAGCAGAAGCACGAATGTCAACGCCGCCAGACCGGCGAGTGGACCCAGGAGCCTCCCCCGAGCTGGCGGTGGTCCGACAGCTGATACCGGGGCTTCCAGCGCCGTCACCCACACCAATCCGCCCAGAATCAGCATCGCAAACCCCAGGTGCACCAGAACCGCCATCGGCGGCAGCTCCAGCCGCACAACGATCGCGCCCAGGACGATCTGGAGCGACAGAAGCACGGGGAGCGCCAGCGCAGGCGCCAGCACGTAGCGCCCGCGCCGCGCCAACCACGCGCCGACCGGGACCGCGAGGATCAGTGGCGAGGCAACGGCGCCGATCAGCCGGTGCGTGTACTCGATCAGCGCCGTCACCTCAAGCGGAGGAAACAGCCGTCCGTGGCACGTCGGCCAGTCCGGGCAGCCGAGCCCCGACCCTGTCACGCGCACCGTCGCTCCCGCGACGATCAGAAGATAGGTGCTGATCGTCGCCGCCAGGGCCAAGCGGAAGAGCCAGCGGTCGGATGGCGCCGCTCGCCCGCGCGTCCGGGACCGGATCCGTACGGCTGCTGCGGCGCTGGCCATCTGCTCAATTGTTCCAGCCTAGATCGCGAGCCGGACCGCGGCCGGTAGTACCTGCACCTCCACCGGTGTCGTGCCGGTCACGTCGCCGTCGAGCAGAAGCGGTCCGGGCCGGGCCGGCTCGAGCCGCACGCGCGATGCCCGATATGTCCGAACAGCCGGATGAGTCACGTGCGACCCGTCGAAGATTCTGGGGAAAACGCGCGCCAGCTCCAATCGTGAGATCGGCCCGACCGTGACGACGTCCAACTGCCCGTCACTCGCGTCGGCACGCGGCGCGATCCACATGTTCTCGCCGGTCCAGCCGGTGTTGCAGACCGAGACGAGAGTCAGCCCCTCGCTCGCGTCGCGGTCCTCCGCGCCCGCCAGCACCAACCTCGTGTCAGGGGCCGCAAGCCGAGCCAGCTCCCAAAAGACGCCGGCGATGTAGCCCCGGCCGCCCAGCGCCTTGAGTCGCCGGTTGGTGACGTCCGCCACCTGCGCCATGAAGCCCGCGCCGAACACGTTGACGAACACCCGACTGCGCCGCGCCCCGTTTTCGCCCCAGGTCACCTGGCCGGCATCGATCCAGGTCGCGCGCCCCTCGAGCAGGCCGTTCAGCGCACCCCGCCAGTCGCCCGGCAGCGGTCCGAAGTGGCGTACGAACGAGTTGCCCGTCCCCAGAGGCAGCGCTACGAGCGCCAGCTCGGCCGGCCAAGGACCCCTGCCGAGGACCCCGTTCACTACCTCGCTGGTCGTGCCGTCGCCGCCGAGCGCCACGACGGCGTCAGCGCCCACGGCCGCCGCGGCGAGTGAGGTTGCCCCGCCGGGACTTGCGGTGAGCCGGCTCTCCACCGCGTATCCCGCTCCTGTGAGCGCCGCGGTGACCTCCGGCAGTGCCGCCAGCGCGCGACCTCGGCCCGCGCGGGGGTTCACGATCAGCACCGCCCGGCGTCCCGCCACGCGCGGCACTGTACGCGATGCCGTGCGTCGTAGGTGCCGGTGCGGGCCAGGCACCGCTTGACATGACCAGCGCGCCTTTGTTCCCATTCGGACGTGTTCGGCACGCCCGACCTCGCGACGGCGCTGGTACTCGTCGGCGCAGCGCTCTTTTTCCTGCTCGGGCTACTGAGCTATCACTCCCCCGGCCGGCAGTATCCGCGCTGGGGCGTCGGCCTGCTTGCCTTCGTCACCGTCCTCACGCTGCTGACGCACTCGTTCGAGCAGCCGACCGCCGGGAGCGCACTCGTCCTGCTCCTCGTCGCCGTTGCGGCGATGCTCGCAGTCATGACCTTTCACTCGCGGCGCGCGGGCCACGGCTTGTGGTGGATCGGCGTCCTGCTGGCGTTCCTCTCACTTCCGATGATGGGCGCCGGGCGCGGCGACCTCGCGCTGATCGGCTTGATCGGCGGACCATTGATACTCATGCTCGTCGCCATCCTTCAGCCGCGCGTCCCCGCCTTCTACTCGCACATCGGGGACACCGATCCGCAGCTGACCGAGGCCGACCATGAGGTCGAGCGCAGCCGCTACGCACGCCTGGCCGGAACCATCACGCTTGCCTCCCTCGCCGGCCTATGGCTCTTCGGCGGTGTGCCCCGCCATGAGGTGACGGAAGCTGCGACGCCGCTCACCGTCGACCAGGCCGCCGCCGAGCGCGGCGCCGGGCTCTTTCAGCAGTACGGCTGCGTCACGTGCCACAGCACCACCAGCACCGCACCGGGCGTGGGTCCGGGGCTCAAGGGGATCGGCAACCGGCGCGAGCGACTCGACAACGGCTCGACCGCGCTCGCCAACGAGGTCTACCTGACTGAGTCGATCCTCTCGCCCGATGCCAAGACGGTGTCGGGCTTCAGCAAGGGCGTGATGGCCGCGGCGATCGCGCCGTACCAGGGCGAGATCCGGCAGACGAGCAACCTGCGTGCGATGCTCGAGTACCTCAAGTCGCTG
>DASTZM010000419.1:0-6166 GCA_035764305.1 Chloroflexota bacterium
CGCTTCGCGCTCGATCCCCAGAAGGACGCGCGCGAGCCAGACTGAGATGCAGAGCAGCGCGAGCAGCTCGACGGGCGAGTACGTGCCCGCCGAGGTGCGAACGGAGAGCGGCGCGAAGGGCAGCGCCGCGGCGGTGGCGAGGACCGCGACGCGCAGGACACGCAAATCCAGAACCTTCGCCACGATCGGCAGCGCGCGCAGGCGGCGGCGCAGCAGCAGCCAGGCGACGGCGAGGCCGCTCACACCCCATACACCGCCGAGCGCGATCAATGGGACCACCGGACGGGCGCGCGAGACGACGATTGCGTCTATGCCAACACCCGCGCCGGCCGAGGCGGGGTTGGGGTCGCCGGTGACGATCAGCTCGACCTCGTGTACGCGATCGGGCAGCCCCGACGCGAGCGCGACCCGCGCCTGGCTGCTCTCCCGCGGCGCATAGAAGTCTGCCACTGCCTGGCCGTTGGGGTTAAGCGGCAGGCGGTTGGCGAGCGTGTACGCACCGTTGATCTTGACGTACGCGGTGCCGCGGGTTGGGCCCACGGGCGCGACGAGGTCCACCCGCGTGCCGCGAAAACGCCAGCGCAGGGCGGCGCCGGAGATAGGGGTCTCGCGCAGCTCGCCGAGCTGGGCTGCTGCGTTGGGTGACCACTGCCACAACCCCTCGTACGTGAGCAGTGGAGAGGACTCCTGGTGCGCGCCGACCGAGAGGGGCTGGCGGTCGGCGCTGCGGACAAGCGTGTCGTAGGCCGGGCGAGGGTTCCAGTCGCCGTCGACCAGAGCGAAGAATGGCGTCGGGTCGCGCGCGGCGGCGTGCGGCCGGCGGAAGAGCCATAGGGCCATTGGGCCGAGCCACGGCCACTCGCTGGCGGCGCGCTCGTATGCACTTACGATGTATGCCGCCTGGCGTTCGGGCGGCACCTGCCCCCACGGCGAAGGCTCGCCGGTCCAATCTGCGGGCAGCGCGTTCCAGCCGAACTCGGCGACCCACACCGACTTGGCGCCGTCACCGTGGCGCAGCATGACGTCACGCACAAGGAGCAGGCGCGGGAAGTTGGCCTGCTCGGCGGACGCTCGCCGGTCGTCGGGGCCGGTAGTCAGCCCGTACGCGTTGGCGGCGAGCACATCGAAATACGGCGCCGCGCCGGCCAGGTACATACGCTCGAGGTAGAGCAGATCGTCCAGTCCGCTGGCCGAGGGGTCATCTGGCTCCAGCGTCTGCGCCAGGGCGCCGGACAGGACTCGGACGATCGGGTTGCCGCGCTTGGCGCCTTCGTAGCCGGCGCGCAGCAGCTCAACGTACCCTCCGGGGTCGACGCCGCCGCGCCCCCACTCTTCGTTCAGGTTGGGTTCGTTCCAGAGCTGGACGTAGCGCACGCGGCCGGCGTAGCGTTGCGTAAAGGCGGCGACAAAGTCGCCGAAATCGCGCACGTCGCGGGGTGGATGGGTCTTGTAGCTGCCGGGCGGGCGCGCCCACTCGGGCGGCAGGTCGAGGCGCGCGAGCACGTCGATCCCGGACTCGGTCGCAGCGTCAATCAGCGCGTCCGAGCGCGTCCAGTCGTAGCGCCCCTTGCTGCTGGTCTCGATCCCCTCCCACGCGAACTGCTGTCGGATCCAGCCAAAGCCAGCCGCCTTGATCATGCGAAGGCTGCGGCGCACCGATTCGCGGTCAGGCTCCAACTCGAGCTGAGTGTTGACCGCGCGCCGCGAGAGTGACACGTCGGGCAGCACGGGCAGATCGGGGCCGTACGCCACGCCGCGGTCGAAGACCGTGCGACCCGCGGCGAGGCCGAGGGTCGCGGCGATCAGCGCGGCGAGCCACGCGACGGCCGCGAGCCAGCGGTACACGCGCGCTTACTTCTTTTTGGATGCCTGCTTGATCGCGTTGTAGACGGGGCGAGGGGTGAAGTCGGGGTCGACGAGGCGGAAGTAGTACTCACTGCGCGCCGGCGGGATGTCTCCCACCTGGCGGAAGTACCAGGTGCAGAAGACGCCGGCCCACGGCCAATCGCGCAGCGCGCGCTGCACGCCCTCCACGGTCCAGTCGGCCTGCTGCTTCTCGGTGACGCGCTGCCACATCCGCTCTTCTTTGGGAATCTCGTTGGGGGACGCGTTCCAGCCGTACTCGTTGAACCAGACCGCCTTGTTCGCGTCGCCGTGCTTCTCCATCACGGCGCGCAGCAGCTCGACTCGCCGGAAGTTGAGCACGGTCTTGGAAGGTGCGTCAGACGGCGGCTTGTCCATGCCATACGCGTTGGCGGACAGGACATCGAAGTACGGCTTGGCGCCGGCGGCGTACAGCTGGTCGAGGTAGTCGATCTCGTTGAGATGGAGTGGCCCGGTCTCGGTGTTGATCGCCAGCGGCGCGCTGAGCACGACGGTCTCGGGGCTGACCGCCTTGAGGCGGGCGTGGGCGACCTTCAGGAGCTGGACGTACGCCGCGGGGTCGGGGCGGCCGGTCCATTCCTCGCCGAGGTTGGGCTCATTCCAAATCTGGAAGTGGCTGACGCGGCCCTTGTAGCGAGTCGCAACGGCCTGGACAAAGTCGCCGTAGTCCTCGAAGTTGTCGGGCGGCCGCTCGGGGTTGGTCTTGTCGGCGCGTGCCCACGTGGGGGGGCGGTCGAGCCGGGCGATGATGGCTACGCCATGCTCCTCGGCCAAGCGAACGATGGTGTCGAACTTGTCCCACGTGGGCTGGTTGAACTTGGTGTCGAAGAACTGCCCTTTGCGCGGCTGCTCGAGCTCCTCCCACGGGAACTGCTGCTTGACCCAACCGATGCCGGCCTCACGGATCATCTTGAAGGTCTGCTGCTTCTTCCAGTCCTCGACCTCCTTATGCAGGAAGGTGTTGGTGCCCCAGGGGTTGACGTCGGTGTGGGGGATGGTGCGCGGCGCGCGCTTCGCCTCACCGGGCAGGCAGCTCGCGACGAGTGCGGCGCTGGCCGTCGCCGCGAGGGCGGCGCGGCGTCCGACGAAGGAACGCGAGCTCACAGTGCGTGCACCGCCACTGGCAAGACGGCGTCCATGTGGTCCACGAAGATGAACTCCATCTGGCGCTGCACGTCAGCCGGGACGTCGATCAGGTCCTTGCGGTTACGGTCGGGCAGGATGAAGCGCCGGATCCCGGCGCGGTGTGCGGCGAGCACTTTCTCCTTAACGCCGCCGATCGGAAGGACACGACCGCGCAGCGTGATCTCGCCGGTCATCGCGACGTCGCGCCGAACGGGACGGCGTGTGGCTGCCGAGACGAGCGCGGTGGCGACGGTAATGCCGGCGGACGGACCGTCCTTTGGGATGCCACCTGACGGGAAGTGGATGTGCACGTCGGTCCGCTCGTGGAAGGTCTCCGGCAGCTCGAGCGCACGGGCACGCGAGCGGGCATAGCTGAAAGCAGCCTGCGCCGATTCGCGCATCGTTTCACCGAGCTGGCCGGTAAGGATCAGCGCGCCGCGTCCTTCGAGGAGCGTGACCTCAACCGACATCAGATCACCGCCGACGGGACTCCACGTCACTCCTGTCGCAACGCCAATCTCGTCGCGCTCTTCGGCAGCGCCGGCCGTGAACTGACGCGGGCCAAGGTACTTGGGTAGCGCCGAGGCGTTGATCACAGTGGGCCCGCCTTCCGGTGGCTCACCGGCATTCTCCGCAACGCGCCGCGCGATCTTGCGGCAAACGTTGGCGATCTCGCGCTCGAGGTTCCGCACCCCCGCCTCGCGCGTGTAGTCGGAGATGATGCGACGCAGGGCGCCATCGGTAAAGCGCAGCTGCTCGTCCTTGAGTCCGTGCTCGGAGAGCTGGCGCGTCACGAGGAACTTGCGCGCAATGGAGAGCTTCTCGTCCTCGATGTACCCGGGGAGGTCGATCACCTCCATGCGGTCGCGGAGCGGCGGCGGGATGGGGTCGAGCTGGTTGGCTGTAGCGATGAAGATCACCTGCGACAGGTCGTACGGGACTTCCAGGTAGTGATCCGAGAAGTGCACGTTCTGCTCTGGGTCGAGCACCTCCAGCAGCGCTGAGGAGGGGTCGCCCCGGAAGTCCATGCCGAGCTTATCGACCTCGTCGAGCATGAAGACGGGGTTGATACTCCCCGCCTGGCGCATGGTCTGGATGATGCGCCCAGGGAGCGCGCCGACGTACGTGCGCCGGTGGCCGCGGATCTCGGCCTCGTCGCGCACGCCGCCGAGGCTGACGCGCACGAACTTTCGCCCGAGCGCGGTGGCGATGCTGCGTCCGAGGCTGGTCTTGCCGACGCCGGGCGGGCCAACGAAGCACAAGATCGGGCTCCGCATCTTGGGCGACAGCTTGCGCACCGCCATGTACTCAAGAATGCGCTCCTTGACCTTGCCGAGCCCGTGATGGTGCTCATCCAGGACATGCGCCGCCTCTTTGATGTCAAGGCGGTCCTCTGTGCTGTTGCTCCAAGGCAGCGAAACAAGCCAGTCGACGTAGGTGCGGATCACGCCCACCTCGGGAGCGGCCGAGGGCATGACCTGCAGCCGCTCGAGCTCCTTCTTAGCGCGCACCTCGACCACCTCGGGCATGCCGGCCTTGGCGATCTTCTCGCGGAGCTCGTCGACATCCTTGGTGTTGGACTCGATCTCGCCAAGCTCTTTCTCGATGGTCTTGAGCTGCTCGCGCAAGAAGAACTCGCGCTGGTTGCGGTCGACTTCCTTCTGGACGTCGGACTGAATCTGCGACTCGAGCTCGAGCAGGCTGAGCTCCTTCGCAAGGAGAGTGCTTGCGCGCTCCAGACGAGCGACGGGGTCGAGGATCTCGAGCAGACCCTGGCGCGTCGGCGTGTCGAGATCGACGGTCGAGGCGATCAGGTCGGCGAGGCGACCTGGCGTTTCGACGTTCATCGCCGCGACGTAGGCGTCCTCGGGTAGGTTCTTGTTGAGCTTGACGCACTGCTCGAACGTCGACAGGACCTGCTTCATCAGGTCAGCTGAGTCGGCCGGGTCGCGCTCGACGTCGGGCAACGGGACGGCGCGCACGCGCAGCATCTGGTCGTCTTTGAAGAACTCCACGGCGCGCATCCGGCGTTGGCCCTGGACGAGGACGCTCGAGTTGCCGTCGGGCAGCTTGAGGACGCGGCCAATCACCGACTCGGTCCCGATCTCATACAGGTCGTCGGGGCCGACGTCGTCCTGCTCGGGGTCCTTCTGGGCGACGATGAAGATGGCCTGGTCGTGAGAGAGCGCGTACTCGATGGCGCGCAGCGAGCCGGGCCTGCCGACCGGAAGGGGCGTGACCATCTGCGGGTAAAGCACGCGGTCGCGCACGGGGAGGACGGCCAGCTCGACCACCTCTGGCTCGCGGGTGCGCCGCGCGCGGCGGCGCGGCTTTTCAATCGTCTCGACTGCGGTCATTGGGTCCTTCTGGCGGTGTGGGGCGCTGTTACCAACTTAGACCGTCGCGGGAAGGCGGGCGCGTTGGATGCGAGCGATGAGCGCCCGCGGGTTGCTCTCCAAGATTGTCTGAAACTCGCTCTCCGGCACGGCGGCGCCGCGCAGCACTGCCTGGGAGAACGCAGGGCGGAGGAGGTCGTCCGGCGCGTGCGCGTCGCTGTCGAGCAGCAGCTTCGCGCCGGCCTCAAGGGCGGTCTGGACGACGTGCCCGTTGGCGAAGGCGTGCCCGCGCCGACCCGAGACCTCCAGAAAGCAGCCGCGCGCGGCGGCGAGGCGAGCCTCATCGGGCGTGATGAGACCGGGATGGGCGAGCAGGTCGACCTCGTCGCACTCGAGCGCAGCGCGGTTGGTCCCGGGCTCGACCGGCTCGACGACCGTCTCGCCGTGCACAGCGACCACGAGTGCGCCGGCGCGACGCGCTCGGCGGGCGACATCCGCGACAGTCGCGGCGGGGACGTGCGTGATCTCGACGCCGGGAAGCGCCAGGATGGGCCAGTGCTGGTTTGCGGCGTCGCACTCGGGAATGAGCTGCTCCAGGACGCGCTCCACCGTGCCGGGACCGGCGTGGTCGGTGACGGCGATTGTGGCGTAGCCGGCGGCAACGGCGCGGCGGATCAGCTCGATGGGAGACAAGACGCCGTCGGAGAGATAGCTATGGGTGTGGAAGTCGTGGATCGAGGGTGATGCCAACGTTCAACCTTAACGTGTGCGTTACCATTTGACCGGCAATCCCCTGGGGGTAACCCTGTCATGGACAACTT
>DASTZM010000420.1:0-9365 GCA_035764305.1 Chloroflexota bacterium
GACTCCAGCACCGGCAGTCGCATGTTCATCGACAGCCCGTACGCCACCAGGACTGCCACCATCTGCCACCCAAACGGCGCATACGTGAACAGCAGGATCAGCGGTCCCACCGACGCCGTCACCGCCACCAGCACTGGCGCCCGGCCGAACCGGTCTGAGAGTGCCCCTCCCAGCGGCGCCGCGACGATTCCGATCCCCGCGATCAGCCCCACCGACAGCCCGGCCAGCTCGCGCGACGCGCCGTGGCGGTCCACCAGGAACAGCGGAATGAAGGCGAACATGCTCGCCGTCAGCAGCTGCTCTGCGAGCGCCACCCCCACCAGCGGCCCGATCGACCGCAGCGCTCGCAGCGCGTTCACCTGCTCCCGCTCCTGCTCCCTGGTGACCGCCAGCCGCTCGGGCCGACGCCACAGCAGGCACAGCATCAGCGCGCCGCCCGCCAGGGGGAAGACCGAGAGCGCCAGGAAGCCCGTGCGCCAGGAGCCCGTCAGCGCCGCCGCCCCCGTCGCGATCACCGGCGCCGCCGCGAACGCCAGCGCGCCGCCGATCACGTGGGTTCCCAGCGCCCGGCCCCGCGCCACCTGCGAGTACGCCGCCGCCAGGTAGGATGCCGCCGGCGCGTGGTACGTCGCCGCCAGCACGCCGGTCAGGATCAGGAGCGGGATCAGCTGCCAGAAGCTCGTCGAGAACGCGATCGCCAGCCCGGTTATCCCCACTCCAAACAGACCGATCGCGATCATCAGGCGCTTGCTCATCCGGTCCGCCAGCGCCGAGATCGGCAGCTGCCCGAACCCCAGCGACAGGCCGTACGCCGACAGCAACAGCCCCGAGCGCGCGTAGTCCAGCTGGAATGCGTCTCGTATCAGCGGCAGCAGCGGCGCGAGGCCGCCCGTGCCCACGTGGTGCGCGAAGTGCGCGTAGATGAACGCCGGCAGCGTCAGGCCAAGAGACCGCTTCAAGGCCCCGGATTCTAGGCCGTGGCGCTTCCCGCCTCTCCCACCCGCGGATACACTGTCCGAGACACCGTGTCTCACCGCACCGCCACATTCGCGGCCGTCGTCGCCGGCTATTTCCTGGTGATGTTCGCCGTTTCGCCCGTCTCGGTCGTCCTTCCTTCCCTCTCGGAAAGCTTCGGCATCGGCGTCGACCGCGCCAGTTGGGTCATGACGTCCTACCTTCTCCCGCTCACCGCCGCGCTCCTCCCCGCCGGGCGACTTGGCGACATCGTCGGCCACCGGCGCCTCTTCACCATCGGGATCGGCCTGGCGGGAGTCGCCGCGCTCGTCTCGGGCGCCGCGCCATCCATCTGGCTCCTGTTCGTGGCGCGCGCCGTCCAGGGCATCGGCGCCGCCCTCGTCTCGGCCTCGGCCATGCCCATCGTCGCCGGCGCCGTCGGCGAGAACGCTCGCGGACGCGCGATCGGCTTAATCACCATGGCCTCATCCACCGGCGCCATGGCCGGCACCGCGCTCGCCCCGATCTACGTCACCTACCTCGACTGGCGCTGGGCCTTCTACTCCGCCGCGCTGACCGGCGCCGTCGCCTTCCTATTGGCGCTCCGGCTCGGGCGCGACGCGGTCGTGGTGCAGTCGCGCCGCCTCGACTGGCCCGGGACCGCGCTCCTGCTCATGGCGCTCACTGTCGCATCGGTCTCGCTCTCCCACTTCCACGAAGGACCCGAGACCTTCCAGGACGGCTGGCGCTGGCACATCCCGATGCACGCCGCCGCGCTCGCGCTCCTGGCGATGTTTGTCGCCGTCGAGCGGCGTGTTCCATCCCCGCTGATACAGCTCAAGCAGCTCGCCGTCGGCCGCTTCACCACCGCCATCGGCGCCAACGGCGTCCTGCACATGACCATGATGGTCGCCGTCTTCTCGGTGCCATTCCTGGTCCAGCGCGGTCTTCGCCTCGGCGCCGTCGAAGCCGGCGTCATGCTCACCACTATGCAGGCCTGTACTACCGCCATGACCCTCGTCGGCGGATGGCTCTACGACCGCACGCGCGCCTGGTGGCTCTGCCCCGCCGCGATGGCCATGGTCGCCAGCGGCCTGACCGCCCTCGGCCTGGTCGGCGAGGCGCTCGACTACCCGCGCGCTTTCGCGATTGTCGTCTGGACCGGTATCGGCAGCGGTTGCTTCATGACCACAAACAACACGCGAATCATGAGCGCGCTCAGCGCCGAGTACCGCGGCTTCGCCAGCGGCATGCTCGAGACCACTCGGCAGTACGGCCACACGCTCGGCGTCGCCGTCGCCGCCACCGGCCTCACCGCCGCGGCCATGGTGAGCGGCAGCCCCGAGATCGAGGCCGGCGCAACCCGCGCCGGCTTTGGCCAGGCCGCCATGCTCGCCGGCGCCATCGCCTGGATCGGCGTCCTGCTCTCTGCCTACCCGCTGAAACGGTTCGTGATCAGCGCGCCCACGCTCGCATCCGCCCGCGCCACCCTCCCCGCCCACGCCGTCGCAGAAAGCTCCAGGTAGCGCCGCACCGGCTCCTCGCCGAGTCGCCCGTCCAGCGCGTAGGCCGTCGTCGCGGCGTCGGCGGCCATCAGACGCTGCGCCAGTGCAAGGTGCAGCGAGTCCCGCTCCGGAAGCGCCTCCGCCGCCATTCGCCTTCCGCCGCTCCCCGTGAGCTCGCGCCCGCCGCGCGCCGCCGCCTGCACGATGCGCCTGATCAGGTCGACCTCACCCGCACTGCTCACGTCGCGCCGCGCTACCAGCACCGTGGGGAGCGCCTCCAGCACGCTGCGCTCCGGTCCCTCCGCTGGCGAATGTCCAAGTTGGCCCGAGCCGTACGTCAGCGCCTGCGCCGCGGCATACGGCCGCCCGATGAATCCCTCCAGCCTCCGGTCGGCCAGCGCCGCGGCCAGCGCCGCGTCAGTCTCCAGCTCCGTCCAACGCACTTCCCCCTCCACCTCGTCAGACGCGGCGATCGCCCGCTCCGGCGCCCGTGGGCCAAGCCCTTCCGTCGCCTCGCTCCACACCCCAGACAGGCGCACAAACGACTCGGTCCCGTCCGCGCCCGATTCGACACCCATCCGTAGCCCGCGCCACTCGCCCAGGTGGATCGCCGCCAGCGTCGGTGGCGGCGTGCTGCGCGCCGTCGTCACCACCACGTGGCAGTCCAGTCGCGCCGTCAGCGCCCCGATTCCCAACAGCTGTGCCCCGTCCGTCACCGCCCCCACCAGATCCGCCAGCGCCATCGCCCCCACCAGCGCGGCCCCGCCCACCACCGCCTCCGCCACCCCGCGTCCATCCGCGCGCTGCATCACCGCCAGCCTGACAGGCGGCTCGCCCCATAGCCCGCGCTTCACCGCCAGCAGCAGCGGCGCGTACGTCAGCGAGCGCTCCGGCAGCGCCACCACACCCACCGGTCGTGCCTGCTCGCCGCAGCCCGCGGCTCCCAGCACCGCCAGCGCCGTGCCCGCGCCCAGGCCATCCCGCCGCCTCACCGCGACCGGATCGGGGTCTGCGCCAGCAACAGCATTCGCCCGAACTCGGCCGCAAACGGCTGCGCGAACTGCGGGTCGTCCACGATCAGCAGATTCTCGTCGTTGTCGTCCGCCGCGTTGTCCGAGAAGTTGAACGAGCCAAACACCGTCAGGTGGCCGTCGATCACGAACACCTTGTGGTGCATCACGTACGGGTTGCCGTCCTTGTAGACCTCGAGCCCCGCCGCCTTCAGCCGGCCGTACTCGGAGAAGCGCGTGTCCGACCCCGTCGTCTCGAATACCCCCCGCACCTTTACCCCCGCCCGTTGCCGCTCGATCAGCGCATCCCCCATCGGGTCGTGAGTGAACGAGAACGCCAGGAAGTCCACGCTGCTCCGCGCCTCTCGGATCGCCTGGACGATCCGCTGCGTTGGATTCTCCTCAGACGCGAAGTACGTCTCCACCTTCGCACCCGCGATCGTCACGGTCGGGTTCGGCTTGTCCTTCGCCTTCGTCGGCCCGAACTGCCGGCGCGTGAACATCTTCTCGAACTCGTTGCTGAAGTTCGCCGCCAGCTCCGGCGACTTCAGCACTGCGGCGTTGTTGTTCAGCCGGTACGTGTCCCCCACAGTGAAGTTCCAGGACCCCATCAGCACCGTCCCGCCGTCGGACACGACGAACTTGTGGTGCATGATCGGACGCCGCTGGTCGTCCACGATCGGGATGCCCGCGTCCCGCACCGTCCTCAGCGCCGCCTGCACCACCTGGTCTTTCTGGTTGACCGTGTCGGTGTCGGTCACCATCCGCACCGTGACACCGCGCCCCTTCGCGCGCGCCATCGCCTGCGCCACGTTCTGCAAGTCGAAGTCGTAGATCGCGACGTCCAGCGTCCTCTGGGTCGCGTCGATCAGCGCCACCAGACGCTCGTCCAGCCCACCCTTCCGGTTCTCCGCCCGATCCGGGTACACCGGGGACGTGAACAGCACCTCGTACCACGCCCCCGCCGCCGACGGCGCGGGCGGCAGCTCCCTCGCCTGCTGCCGCGCCCGCAGGAACGGGAACAGCACAATCGCCGTCAGCGCGACCACCGCGACCGCGAGGACGACCCACAGCAGAACGCGCGAGCTCACACCGCCTGCGCCCGCTCAGTGAGGAACCGCTTCGCCTCGTCCGCCGCGTCGTACGCGCTGTCGTCGGTCAAGCGGCCGGCCTGCGCCGCTCGTGCCAGTGCCGAGTCGGCGCGCTTCAGCGCTTCTTCGAGGAGCCGAGACGCCTGCTCATCCGTCAGGCGGCGCCGCCACGACTCGTCTTCGAGAACGAGCTCCGCGGCCTTCTTCTGCAGTCGCGCCAGGTCCGGACTCGCCGCCGCCGGGCGACGCGGCGCCGCGGGCGCCGCCGGTGCCGCCGGTGCCGCCGGTGCTGAAGCCGGGTTGGGCGCCTTGGGCGCGGCGTCCTTAGCCGCCGGCGATCGGCGGGAGGAAGGTGACGGTGTCGCCTTCTTTGAGTTCCGCGCCGCGGTGGTGCGCTTCTTCATTTAGCATCACCACGCACGGCTCGTCTCCAATCCCGAGCTTCGTCGCCAGCGCGTCGATCGTTGCGCCATCGGGGACCTCGACCGTCCCCCGCTTCCCTTGCCAGTCGGCGGGCTTGAACCGGACGAAGTCCCCAAAGAAGACGACGTTGACCTTCACCTAGCTCTTCAGCGCGCTGAGTACCCGCTCCGGGGTCAGCGGGACCTCGTGGATCCACTTCCCCGTCGCGTCCGCCACCGCCGCCACCAGGCACGCCACTCCCGGCGCGATCGGCGGCTCGCCGATGCCCTTCACGCCGAACGGCCCGTTCTTGGTCGGCTCCTCCACCAGCACGGTCTCCAGATCGGGGAAGTCCAGCGCCGTTGGCACCCGGTAATCGAGCAGACCCGCGTTCAGGTTTCGGCCGTCGGGCGCATAGCGCATCTGCTCCATCAGCCCCCACGCGAAGCCCTGCACCAGACCACCCTCCATTTGCCCCTCGCACGCCATCGGGTTGATCGCCTTCCCCACGTCGAGCGAGTTGTAGATCTCCAGCAGCTCCACCTTCCCCGTCTCCGGGTCCACCCGCACCTTCGCGATGTTCACCGCGATCGTCGTCGCGCTCGGCTCGCTCGCGAACGACCCGCGACCGACAATCGGTCCGCCCTTGGAGCGCAGCGCCATCTGTCCGACCTGAGCGAACGAGACCGACGACTCCGGATTGCCCTTCACCGTGATCTTGCCGTCTTTCAGCTCCAGGTCTTCCTTCGCCGCCTCCAGGTGCTCCGCCGCCTGCTCCAGCACACGGTTGCGCGCGTCTTCCGCCGCCCGCTTCACCGCGTTGCCGAAGGAGAACGTCACCACCGACCCGCCCGACGCTGTGCCGAACGGCGCCGAATCGGTGTCACCGCGCACCACCGTCACGTCCTCGTAGCGCACTCCCAGCACCTCAGCCGCGATCTGCGCCATCGCCGTGTCCGTTCCCGTGATGTCCATCAGGCCGTAGAACACGCGCACGCGCCCGTCTTCGTGCAGCGAGACGATCGCCGACGCCGGCCCGCCGCCATTCGTCCACTCGCCCACTGCGACGCCCCACCCCTCGTTCTCGCCCTTCTTGCGGGTGCTCCAGCCCGCCTTCTCCGCCGCCGCCTTCAGCGTCTCCTTGAACGCCAGCTGCTCGCCCTCGCGCATATTCTTCAGGCGGAACTCCACCGGGTCCCAGCCCATCTCCGCGCAAATCTTGTTGATCTGCGCCTCACCCGCCAGCGTCGCCTGCGGCGCTCCCGGCGCGCGGTACGCCCCCGGCGCCGGCTTGTTCGTGTTGACGTCGTACGCGTCCATCTTGAAGTGGTCGTACTTGTAGACCCCCTTCACTCGAGACGTCGCGCCGCACCCGCCCGACCCCGAGCCCGTATCCCACAGCGCCCACACCTGGCGCGCCTTGATGAAGCCATCCTTCGTGACCCCCGTCTTCACGTGGATCACCGCACCCGGCGCCGGGCGCCCGTCCAGGAACTCCTCCTCGCGCGTGTAGTTGATCTTCACCGGCCGGTTGGCCTTCTGCGCCAGCAGCACCGCGTACGCGTCCACCACACCGCCGAACTTCGCGCCGAACCCACCGCCGATCGTCATCCCCACCACGTTGATCTTGGAGATCGGCATGCGCAGCGAGTTCGCCAGGTTGGACCGCACCGCGAAGTGCCCCTGCGTCGACGTGTAGACCGTGACCTTCCCGTCCGGCGCCACCTCCGCCACCGAGACGTGCGGCTCGATGTACGTCTGGTGCGCGCGCGGGATGACGTACGTGTCCTCGAAGACCTTGTCCGACTCCTTGAACCCCGCCTCCACGTCGCCGTCGGCGCGGTGGTTCTGCCCCGCCACGTTCTTCAGCGCCATCCCCGCCCACGGCCCGTCCGGCAGCGGATCGGCCGGCTTCGAGTCCTCGTTGATCAAGACCGCGTCGTCCTTGATCGAGTCGCGCACGTCTACCAGCGCCGGCCGCACCTCGTACTCGACGCGGATCCGGTCGCACGCCTCCTCGGCGATCTCCTTCGTCACCGCCGCCACCGCCGCCACCTTCATCCCCTGGTACTTGACCGTCTCCCCCTCGCCCGGGAACAGCTTCACCACGCGCCGCGCGGCGTGCATCTCCTCCTCCACCACGCTCGCCATGTCCCGCGCCAGCGTCGCCGCGTGGATCACCGCCACCACGCCGTGCAGCTTCTCCGCCTCGCTCGTGTCGATCGACTTGATGCGCGCGTGCCCGTACGGCGAGCGCAAGAACGCGGCGTGGCACATGCCCGTCAGGTGGAGGTCGTTCGCGTACCTCGCGCGCCCCGTCACCTTGTCGATCGCGTCGATGCGCGAGACCGAGCGTCCGATCTGGTGCCCGTCGCCGTTGGCGCCGTTGCTTCCCGTCGTCTGAGTCGTGCGCGGCTCGGTTGCGGTCATCTCTCGTCGCTCCTTACTTCGCGTTCTGCAGTTGCGCGGCCTGCTCCACCGCGTCCACGATCTTGTCGTACCCCGTACACCGGCACAGGTTGCCCTGCAGTCCAAAGCGTATCTCGTCACGCGTTGGCTTGGGGTTCTCGTTCAGCAGCGCGATCGAGGTCATGATCATGCCCGGCGTGCAAATTCCGCACTGCAGCGCCCCGCACTCCATGAACGCCTTCTGCACCGGGTGCAGCTCACTCCCCTTCGCCACCCCTTCGACCGTCGTGATCTTCTTGTCCTGCGCCGACACCGCCAGCACCATGCAAGACGTCACCGGCTGCCCGTCCACCAGCACCGTGCACGCGCCGCAGTCCCCCGTCGAGCAGCCTTCTTTCGCTCCCGTGAGCAGGCACTTGTCGCGCAGCGCATCGAGCAGGCGCGTGCGCCCCTCGACGACGATCGGATAGCTCTCGTTGTTGACGTTCAGCGTCACCAGCTGATTCATCTCGTTGTCCCGGTTCTCGTGTAGTTGGGTAGTCGTGTGCTCGTGCGTTCGTGCGTTCCCGAGTCGCCGCCGCCTAGCGGCCCGCGGCGATCTGCTGCGCGTGGCGCAGCGTGCGCCGCGTCAAGACGTCCACCATCTCACGCCGGTACTCGGCGCTCGCCCGCACGTCGGAGATTGGCTTCGCGGCCAGCGCCGCCAGGCGACCTGCTTCGGCCAGCAGCTCATCGGTCAGGCGCTGCCCCTTCAGCTTCGCCTCCGCCTCGCTCGCGCGCAGCGGCGTCGGCGCCACCGCGCCCAACGCGATGCGCGCGTTCTTCACCACGCCGTCTCCGCCCTCCATTTCCACCACCGACGCCACGCCGACGAACGCGATGTCCATCTTCTCGCGCTCCTTCAGCTTGATGTAGTGCGAGCCCGACTTGCCCTGCGGCGCCGGGATCGTCACCCCCACCAGCAGCTCGTCCGGCTCTAGTACCGTACGGCGCACCCCCGTGTGGAACTGCGTGATCGGCACCGTCCGCTTGCCCTTCTGCCCCGCGATCTCCACCTGCGCCTCCAGCGCGTACAGGATCGGCGAGATCTCCGCGCTCGGGGACGCCGTGCACAGGTTGCCCCCCACCGTCCCCAGGTTCCGGATCTGCCAGGACCCCACTTCCGACGCCGCCTCGGCCAGCCCGGGGAAGCGCTCCCGCACCTGCCCGTCGGTCTCCAGCTTCCGGAACGTCGTCGCCGCGCCGAACGAGAGGCCCCCGTCCCCCGTCCACTCGTAGCGCGTCAGCTCCGGGATAGTGCGGATGTCGAGGACGTGCTCGGGTGCCACTACCCGATCCGTCATCATCAGCACCAGGTCCGTCCCACCGGCCAGCACCCTCGCCTTGTCGCCGTGCGTGGCTAGAAGCTGCAGCGCCTCAGCCAGTGTGCGCGGCGCGTGATACTCGAAGTCGCGCAAAGATCTTCCTCCCGTCGAAACCGGTTTCGCCCAGGTATCCGGTTCCCTCGGGATTGTAGCGAGTGACTACAATCGATTCGAGGAGGAATCAGGGATGGCAGACACCACACCGATCGACCTGAGCATCGAATACTGCACCTCTTGAGGCTATGACAAACGGGCCGCCAGTTTGGCGGCCGAGCTCAAGCGTGCCCTTCCCGGCCAGGTCAAAGACGTCGCGCTGGTTCCCAGCAGCGGCGGTGTCTTCGAGATCCGCCGCGGGAAGGACCTGCTCTTCTCCAAGCGCCAGCTGGGACGCTTCCCCGAAGAGGGCGAGGTCCTCCGCCTGCTGAAGAAGTAAGCCGCCCTACCGCGAGCCCGGCAGCGCTACCCGCGCTGCCGGGTCCTCCGCCTTCCAGTACCTCGCGTGGAGATCCACCTCCACGTCCCGCCCCGCCGAGCGCACCACCTCCTGGCGGAACGCCGGATAGGAATCGAGCAGCGCCTGCCTGAAGTACAGCCGCGTCGCCGGGTGAATATCCAGCGCCAGCACCGTCT
>DASTZM010000421.1:0-3720 GCA_035764305.1 Chloroflexota bacterium
AGTCGGCGGTGAGTTGCGCGGGTGGGTGCCGGTGGACGCGTCCGAAGCCGAGCCGGCAGGATCGATCTCGTTCACCGAGCTGCCCGGGGCCGTGACGTTCCGGCGAACTGGTTCGGGACACGGTGAGACGTTGATCTCGCAGCAGCTCGACGAGAACCTGTGGGACTATGAGCGGCTGCTCCTGGCGGTCGACTTCCGCATCCTGTCCCACACGCTCTCCGGCGGCGGCTTCCAGGGGACCGAGTACCCCCTGACGCTCCGCGTGTTCTACCGAGACGCGACGGGCGGTCGCGTGCCCTGGTACCGCGGCTACTACTTGCAGAACACCGACAATCTGGCGGTGTCGAACGGCGTGCCCGTCGCGTCGACTGACTGGCAGCACGTCGAGATCGACCTCCTCAGCCTGTCGCCGCGGCCGTGGCGGATCGAGACCGTCCAGGTGGTCGCGCAGGGCTGGGACTTCGTCGCGGCGGTGCGCGAAGTCCACCTGTGGGCCGAATAGGCGCGTTGCCACTTTCAGTCGGTACCGACATCGTCGAGATTCCGCGCGTCGCGGCGGTGATCGAGCGCTGGGGGGAGAAGTTCCTGGAGCGCGTGTACACGCCGGCCGAGCTGCGCTACTGCCGGCGTCGTGTCGCGGAGCTGGCGGTCCGCTTCGCGGGAAAGGAGGCCATCGCCAAGGCCCTGGGTACGGGGATCCGCGGCCTGGCGTGGCGCGACATGGAGATCCTGCCCGACCCGCTGGGCAAGCCGCTGGTGCGGCTCCACGACCGCGCATTGGCGCGGGCCGGCGCGCTCGGGCTCACCGTATTCGAAGTGTCGCTCTCCCACTCACGCGAGTACGCCGTCGCGGTGGTGGTCGCGCAGTGAGGCTCGTGACCGTCGCGGAGATGCGCGCGCTGGAGCGCGCGACCTTCGCCGCGGGGGTGAGCGAAGCCCGGCTGATGGACCAGGCCGGCAGCGCAGTGGCGGACGCGCTGGCGGCTTGGCTGCCTCGCACCGAGCGGCGCACGCTGCTGGCGCTCGTGGGGAAGGGCAACAACGGCGGTGATGCGCTGATCGCCGCGCGCCGGCTGCACGAGCGGTGCGGGATGACGGTGCGGCTGTACTTGCTGAGCGATCGCGCCGCCGATCCGCTCCTCGAATGGGCTGAGGCGGGCGGCGCCGAGCGCGCCGTCCACTCGCCGCGCAGCGGCGCGCGTCTCCGCGCGTGGCTCGAGGAGGCCGACGTGGTGCTCGACGGCGTCTTGGGAATCGGCGCTCGCCTTCCGCTCGGTGGGGCGCTGGCCTCGGTCCTGGAAACGGTGGACAGGCACCGACCCACAGGCCAGCGCCGCGTCGCGGTCGACGTCCCGACCGGAGTGGACGCCGACACGGGACGCGCGGATGCGCGCGCCTTCCGTGCCGACCTGACGCTGGTGACCGGGCCCGCGAAGCCGGGGCTGCTTATTCATCCCGGCGCAGCGCACGCCGGGCGTGTCGTACCGCTCGACATCGGGCTGCGCGCTGACGCCTCGGGCGACCGCCTGGCGAGGCTGGATGATGCGCAGGTGGCGTCGCTGCTGCCCGCGCGGCGCGACGACTCGCACAAGGGCACGTACGGAAAGCTGCTCGTCGTCGCGGGCAGCGCCCGATACACCGGGGCGGCGTACCTGACCTCCGCCGCCGCCGTGCGCGCTGGCGCTGGCCTGGTCACGCTGGCGGCGCCGCGTGACGTCAAAGAGGCGGTCGCCGGTCAGAGTCCGGAGACGACGTTTCTGCCCCTGGCCGATGACCCGGCCGCGCCGGGAGCGTTGACTCCCGGGCACTTGGGTACGCTGCTCGACGCGGCGGCTGGGTACGACGCGGTGGTGATGGGGCCAGGGCAGGGCGCGGCGCCGCAGACACGGGAGCTGGTTGCGCTGATGACCGAGCGCCTGGCGATGCTCGACCCGGCCCCGCGGCTGCTGATCGACGCCGACGGGCTCAACGCCCTCGCGGCGCGCGGCGAGTGGGCGCGACCGCAGGGCGGTCCCTGGGTGCTGACGCCGCACCCAGGCGAGATGGCGCGGTTGAGTGGGCTCCAGGCGGACGCGGTGCAGCGCGACCGTCTGGGGCTGGCGGCGGCGAAAGCGGCGGAGTGGGGGCAGGTAGTCGTCCTGAAGGGCGCGCCCAGCATCGTCGCGGCGCCGGGCGGCGCGGTACGGCTGACGCCGTTCGCGAATGCCTCGCTGGCCGTCGCGGGCACGGGCGACGTGCTCTCGGGGACGATCGGCGCGCTGCTGGCGCAGGGCGTGGAGCCGTTCGCGGCGGCCGCGGCCGGGTCCTACGTGCACGGGCTGGCCGGCGAGCTGTGGCGTGCGGCGCACGGCAGCGCGGGGCTCCCGGCGACCGGTCTGCTTGAGCTCCTCCCCTCTGCCCTGGATAGGTTGCGGCGACGGTGATCCGCGCCGTCGAGCTGATCGCGGCGAAGCGCCGCGGCGAAACGCACCGTCCGGGCGAGGTCCGCGCGCTAATCGACGCGTACATGCGCGACGAGGTGCCCGACTACCAGGTCTCGGCCTGGCTGATGGCGGTCTGCTGGCGGGGACTGAGCGACGAAGAGACGACGGAGCTAACCCTGGCGCTGGCTGACTCGGGCCGGCGGCTGCGCTTCGATGGGTCCGACCGACCGGTGGTTGACAAGCACTCCACGGGCGGTGTCGGCGACAAGACGACGCTCGTACTGGCGCCGATGCTTGTGGCCGCAGGCGCCGTAGTGGCGAAGATGTCGGGGCGCGGGCTGGGCCACACCGGCGGGACCATCGACAAGCTTGAGGCGATCCCCGGTGTGACCACGACGACCGACGCCGACGCCCTGGTGGCGGCGGTCCGGCGCGATGGGATCGCGGTCGCGGCGCAGTCCCCTGACCTCGCGCCGGCCGACGGGCGGCTCTACGCGCTGCGCGACGTCACGGCGACGGTTGAGTCGATCCCGTTGATCGCGAGCTCCGTGATGAGCAAGAAGATTGCGACCGGTGCGAACGCGGTGGTGTTGGACGTGAAAGCGGGGTCCGGGGCGTTCATGAAGGAGGCGGACGCGGCGCGCGACCTGGCACGCGCGATGGTCGCGTTGGGGCGCGGGACAGGCCTGCCGACGGTCGCCGTGATCTCGTCCATGGACGCACCGCTCGGGCGGACGATCGGCAACGCGCTCGAAGTGCGCGAGGCAATCGAGACGCTGCGCGGCGGAGGGCCGGCGGAGCTCGCGGCGCTGTGCGTCGCGCTGGGGGCCGAGGTGCTCACCGCGGCCGGAGCGGGGCCGCAGGACGCTGCCTCGGAGCGCTTGCGCCGCACGCTCGCGGACGGCTGTGCGCTCGGAGTGCTGCGGCGCCTCGTGGGGGCGATGGGTGGGGACGTCCGCTGCATCGACGAGCCGGACCGTCTGCCGCGAGCCGCGCGGGTCGTCGAGGTAAAGGCCGACCGCGCTGGGTACGTCGCCGCCATCGACGCGCTCCGGTGCGGCGAGGTGGCGATGCGCCTCGGCGCGGGTCGCGCGACGAAGCGCGATGCGATCGACCCTGCGGTGGGCCTGGTGCTGCGAGTGAGCCGTGGCGACAGCGTCAGGCAGAGCGATCCCCTGGTCGACGTCCATTGCCAGGAGGAGCCTTCGGTAGACTTGCTCGACGCGCTGCGCGCGGCCTTCTCGATCCACGAGCGTGCCCCGGCGCCCGCTCCGCTGATCCTCGACGTCATCCGCTA
>DASTZM010000422.1:0-3471 GCA_035764305.1 Chloroflexota bacterium
GCCTCCGTCTTGATCAGCCGCTTGTAGCGCTCGTAGACGGCCGGCCAGACCACCAGGTTCACGAAGCCGGACTCGTCCTCCATGGTCATGAAGGTCACGCCCGAGGCCGTGCTGGGGCGCTGGCGGCAGATCACCAGGCCGCCCGCCCGGATCACCAGCCCCCGCTTCGCCTTCAGCAGCGCGGCCGCCGAGAGCGCCCGCTGCCGGTCCAGCCGCGGCCGGAAATACGAGATCACGTGCCGCCCAACCGAGTACCCCATACCTCGGTAGTCCGCCTGCACTTCTTCCCACTCGCCCAGCGGCGCCAGATCCGCCCTGGTCGCCACCTGCTCCGCCAGCCCCGGCAGGTGCTGCGCCCCAAAGCCCGCCAGCTCGCCCGCGGCCCAGATGCTCGCCCGGCGCTCGCGCCCGGACGGGTCCTCCAGCGAGAGGAACGTCCCCACCTCCGCCAGCCGCTCCAGCTCCTCCCGGTTGAACCCCGTGCGGGCGATGAAGTCCGCCAGCGACGCGAACGCGCCGCGCGCCCGCTCCCGCTCGAACACCGCCTTCGCCGCCGGTCCCAGCCCCACCACCTCCTTGAACCCCAGCCGGATCGCCGGCGCGCCGGCGGGCTGTCCCGGGACGGGCTCCAGCCGGCACTCCCAGTCCGACCGGTTCACGTCCACGGACAGCACCCGCACCCCGTGGCGGTGCGCGTCCCACAGCAGCGTGTGCGGCGCGTAGAAGCCCATCGGCTGGCAGTTCAGCAGCGCGCAGTAGTACGCCGCCGGATACCGCAGCCGCAAGGTGGCCGAGATCAGCGCCAGATGCGCGAAGGCGTACGCGTGCGACCGCGGGAACCCGTACCCGGCAAAGCCCACGATCATTTTGCGCACGTTCTCCGCCGTCTCCCGGTCGTGCCCCCGCGCCACCATCCGCTCCACCAGCTCCTGGCACGCCCGATCCATGTACTCCACCGAGCGCTTGTGCGACATGGCGCGGCGCAGCTGGTCCGCTTCCCCCGGCGTGTAGCCCGCCGCCGTCACCGCCACCGAGATCGCCTGCTCCTGCCAGAGCAGCACCCCCCACGTCTCCTCGAGGATCGGCTCCAGCTCGGGGATGGGGTACGTCTTCCGCTCCTTGCCCTGACGGCGCAGCACGATGTGCGTCCCCGCCCGCGCCGCTCCCGGTCCCGGCCGGATGGCCCCCACGCTGATCGCCACCTCGCTCAGGTTGGTCGGCTTCAGCCGCGGCAGAAAGCTCTGCTGCGCCCGGCTCTCCACCTGGAACAGGCCCACGGTGTCCGCCGCGCTCAGCACCTCGTAGCAGCGCGAGTCGTACCGGAATCCGTGCAGGGCCAACCGCTCCCCCGTGGTCTGCCGCACGTGCTCGAAGCACCGCCCGATCGCGGACAGCATCCCCAGCCCCAGCAGATCCATCTTGATCAGCTGCACGCCAAACTCCTCTGCCAGCAGCGACAGGTCGTCCTTGTCCCACGGCAGGATCGTCCGGTCCGGCATCCTCGCCGGCTCGATCGGCGCCACGTTGGTGAGTGGTCCCGCCGACACCACCATCCCACCCACGTGGATCGATCGGTGCCGCGGACTGTGCAGCAGCTGGCGCGCCAGCTTCAGCAGCGTCTCGGCCAGCCGGCCGCTGATCTCCCCGCCCGTGACGGGGGTGGGCGGAGGCACCGCGATCGTGGGAACGGCCGCCGTCGCCGGGATGGTGAGCGCGGCCGAGCGCGCGGTCGCGCGCGCGTGGTCGCGCGGTCCGCCGCTCGCGCCCACCGGATGCAGGCCGCCGGTGCGGTTCTTGAACGACGGTGGGGCGCCCGCGATGGCGGCGGGTGGGCTGGGGCCCATCAGGCGCTCGGCGGGGTCCTCGTCGTGCCAGTCCACCTGGTCCGCCAGCTGCTGCGCGCGCTGCGCCGACAGGCCCAGCACTTTGGACACGTCGCGCAGGGCGCTCTTCCACCGATAGGTGTTGGTCTCGCACACCATCGCGGCGTGGTCGCGGCCGTACTTGTCGTAGACGTGCTGGATCACCAGCTCGCGCTTCTCGTGCGCGAAGTCCAGGTCGATGTCGGGGTACTCGCGCCGCTCGGGGGAGCAGAAGCGCTCGAACAGCAGGTTGTGCTCCAGGGGGTCGATCGGGCACAGCCCCAGGCAGTACAGCAGCGCGCTCGACGGCGCCGAGCCGCGGATGCTCACCTCGATCCCGTGCTCGTGCGTCCAGTCGACCACCTCCTTGAACACCAGCAGATAGCCCGCCAAGTCGAGCTGGCGGACGATGCCCAGCTCGTGCTCCAGCCGCGCCTGCACCTCGGGACCGGAGCTCGGGTAGAACAGGTTGCGCCCCGCCTCGACCAGCCGCACCAGGAAGCTGAAGTCGGACTCGCCCTCCGGCACCCACGGCTGCGGGAACTCGTACCGCAGGTCCTGCAGCCCAAACGTACACCGCTCGGCCGCGACCAGCGTGCCGCGGATCGGATCCAGGCGCGGCAGACCTCTCTCGGCCGCGTCGCGCACGTCGCCCGCGAAGAGCAGGCCCATCTGCTTCGGCGACTTGAGCGCGAAGTCGTGATTGCCGCGCAGCAGCGTGCCCGCGCTCTCCAGCGCCGTGCCGTGGCGGATGCACGTGACCACGTCGTGGAGCAGCGCCCGGCCGCCGTCGTGGTAGTGCGCGTCCGTCGTGGCGACGCACTGCAGCTCCAGCTCCTCCGCGATCGCGCGCAGTCCGGCGTTGCGCGGCCCGTCGAGCTGCAGGTGGTGGCGCTGCAGCTCGACGAAGTACGCGCCGCGAAAGGCGTCACGGTACCGCGCCGCCACGTCGCGCGCAGCCGCCTCTCCCTCACGCTCCAGCGTCCGCGGCAGCTCACCGCGGGCACAGCCCGAGAGCGCCACCAGCCCGCCCGCGTGCGCCGCCAGGACGTCGAACGGCACCGCGGGCGCATCCTTCCCGCCGCGCGAATACGCCCGCGTCAGCAGGCGACACAGGTTCCGGTAGCCCTCCAGACTTTCCGCGAGCAGGACGACGTGGTCGTCGCGCGGCGCGAGCGTCAGCTCCAGCCCGATGATCGACCGCACGTTGTGCCGCTTCGCCGCGACGCCGAACCGGACGATGCCGGCCAGCGTGTCGTGGTCGGTGATGGCCAGCGCCGACAGGCCGAGCGCCGCCGCCTGCTCGACCATCGCTTCGGGGTCGCTCGTGCCATCCAGCAGGGAATAGTTCGTGTGGGCGTGCAGCTCGGCGTAGGCGGGCCCCGTCCCACCCCCCCTCACGCGAACACCCCCTGGATAAACCAGCGGTCGCCGGCGCGATCCCAGAACAGCAGGTACGCCGCGCCGTCCTCGGTTTCCACCTGGTAGTAGTCCCGCCGCACCGGCTCCTGGACCGCGAGCGCGCGTGAGTCCACCACCTGCCACGGCCCGCCGAACTGCACGATGCGCGTGTGGTGGGGTGCCTGCAGCGCCGGCTGCCCGGGGCACC
>DASTZM010000423.1:0-22452 GCA_035764305.1 Chloroflexota bacterium
CCCGGCGCGATCGATGGCGACTTCGGCCCGCGCACGGCGCAGAAGACGATGGCGTTTCAGGCCGGGCACGCGCTCGTCGCCGACGGCATCGTCGGGCCGAAGACGCGCGCGGTGGCCGCGGGGGCGCTCCCCGAAAGCGCCGCCGCGAGCTCGATCTCGAGCTCGAGCGCGCAGCCTTCGTTCACGGCGCCGCCATCCGGGCCGGTTGCGGCGATGCACCGGCGCGGGCGCGACGAGATCGTGCGCGCGTGGCAGCTGGTGTTCCCGGGATCGATGCCATCGCTGGCCGAGCTGCAGATCGTCGGCGCGGTGGCGACCTTGGAGGGCAGCTACGGGCGCGGCACCTATCGGCTGCTCGATCACGCGAGCGGGGCGACAATCGCGACGACGAGCGACAGCAACAATTGGGGGGCGATCCAGTGCGGCCACGGCCCGCCCTGCGGTGGCGATTGCTTCCTGACGACGGACAGCGACCCGAAGAAGCGCACGGCGGACAACCCGCGCGGCTTCTTCGACTGGTGCTACCGGCGATATCCCACGCCGGAACACGGCGCGGCCGACCTGATCAAGCTCTTGACCGTGAAGCGGCCCGGCTCCCACGCCGCGATGAAGCGCGGCGACGTGGATGCGTTTTCGCGCGACATGTACGAAACGCACTACTACGGCGGCACGAGCTCGAATCCCGAGACGAACATCGACAGGCACGCCGCGACGGTGCTCCGGCACGCGACGGCGATCGCCGACAGCTGCGCCGAGCCGCTCGCCGTGCGACGCGGCGGGCCGATGCCCGCAGGCGGGCCGTCCGGGGGTGCGGCCGACGATCCCTTTCGATGTGGGGGTAGCTGAGGTGGGCGCGGCGATCGCCCTCGGCTGGCTCGGTTGGAAGCTGCTCGCGCGCGGCCGAAAGGAGCGACGCACGTGAGCTGCTCCGTCTCGGGCGACGAGTTTGCCGCGCTCTGCGGCGGGCGCGATGCGCTCGACGCGGCCGGCTGCGTCGGCTTCGACGAGGAGGTGGGCGCCGTCAGCGAAGAAGAGATGAACGGGCTCAACGAGGCGATCACCACGCTGACGGCAGAGGTCAACGCCGCCGTCGATCGCGCGGCCGACTCGCCAAAAAAAGTGGAGCTACGCGGCTTCCAGCTGACGCGCTGGACCCCGTTCGTCATGCGCTGGAACGCCTGGTTTTTGAGTCACGCGACCTTCCCGTCGCGCCTCTTCGTCGACCCCGAGTTTGCAGCCTTCCGCGCGGAGTACGGTCAGCTGCGCGAGGAGTGGATCGGACTCGGCCAGTCGACCAACGCCCCGAGCGCTTCTGACGCTGGGGCTAGCTTTCGTGTGCCCTGGGGCACGATCCTCGTCGTCGGCGCGGTCGTGCTCGGTGGCTATCTGCTGCTGGCGGGCGCGCCCATGTTGCTCATGGGAGGTCACAAGTGAATTCGACAGCGAACGGCTCGCAGACCAACGGCGCATCGCAGGCAGACGTGATCCTCACGCCGCCGGGCAAGCAGATCCTCGCGGCAGCGACCCGAAGTCCCGTCATCCAAATCGATCGCATCGTCGAGTTTCTCTGCGAGGTGCTCGCGCTCGAGTCGAGCCCCCGCTGCGTGAGCATCTCGCTGGCGCATGTGACCAGCGAGGGCAGCGCGATCCTCCGCACCTGGACGATCGGGGGCAAGACGAACGACGAGCGCTCGGCGGAGGCGATGCAGATCGCCAACCGAGCCGAGCGCGACGCGCGCGAGCACGCCGCCACGTTCGACCGCACGCAGCGCTACGCCGTGGTCGCCTACGCCAAGTCAGACTCGGTCATCGGGGGCAAATACTTTCAGATCGCGCCGCCGCTCAACGCCGTGCTGGGCGGAGAGACGGAGCCGCCGACCGGCACGGGATCGCTCGCGATGGGGATGCGCCTCACCGAATCGACGGCGCGCATGTACCTCTTCGGCCAGCAGCACATGATCGACACGCTGGCCGAAGAAAACCAGCGGCTGCGAAACTACGTGGTCGAGCTCGAGCGCGGCCGACTCGAGCACGCGCGGCTGCGCGAAGAGATGCTGTCGAAACAGCACGAGCGGGATCTCGCGCTGCAAGAGGCGCAAGCGGCCAAGACGCGCTCCGATCGCCTGATGGGCTACCTGGAGACGCTCGTTCCGGCGCTGCTGGAGAAGCACGGCGTCGAGGTGCCGCCCGAGCTGTTCGGCAAGCGCAGCGCGCCCGCGGCGACGAGCGACCCCTTGCTCGGCCCGGCCAAGTCGTCGGGGCAACTGCTCGAGCTCTTCCGCGCGCTGCGCGACGATCAGCGCCAGGCGATCCTGGACGTGCTCGACGATCGGCAGACGGAGATGCTGCGCGACGCGCTCAAGGGTGGTGCGTGAAAGTGTCGCCGCTGCTCGTTGTCGCGGGAGCCGTCGGCGCAATCGCCGCGTGGCGCGCGCTCACGTCCAACGACGACGAGCACGGCAGCGCCGCGCCGCCGCTCGGCGGCGCGACCGAGCCGACCAACTTCGGCCCGCCCCCGATGCCAGGCGTGCCCACCGGCACGCGCGAGTTTCAGACCGAGAGCGACAGCGGCCGCGAGTGGGTGCGCACGCTCCCCGACCAGAACAGCGACGCGCGCGAGGATGCCATCATCGCGGCCGTGCGGGCGGGTTTCTTCATCTCGCCCTCTTGGCAACCGATCGAGTTCACGCGCGACCAGATCCGTGTGCGCTTCTTCGCGGCGACCGATGCTCTCATGATCGGCGCGACCGACCCCATTCGGATCAACGCGCGCCACGGTACGGCGCAGCTGATCGCCGACTTGCTCGGCTGTGTCCTGCCGACGTCTCGCATGTCCGATCTCGCCTGGGTGGCTGCGCACGACCTGGGAGGGGACATCCCGCCGCAGATCTTGCCAGCCGACCGGCGCATGACATCGATCGCGCGAATGATCGAGCACTCGGATCTGGTGACTCGCGCCCGCCGCGCTCGTGGCGTGCCCGAAGGGGAGATGGCGCGCGACGTGGGCAAGGATTGGGTGAACACCGAGAGGCTCTTGGAGGCGGACGGCTCGGTGGCGAGCTCGACGGCGGAAGGCTCACAACCGGCCGCGGCCAACTTCGGCTGGCACATCAGCGCGAGCTCGAGCAAGAGCCCCGGCAAGCTGCCCGTGATCCAGAGCGTGGGCCTGGCGCATGGGTTCACCCACGTGGATTACTCGCAAGTCGTCACGCTCTATCGCGTTGATTGCGAGATCGACGGTCGGAGTCGCGCCGTCGAAGAGGTGCTGCGCGATCCGCGCATCGCCTACCTGTTGAGCGACGAGGTGCCGAAAGGACTGGACTGCCGCGTCACGCGCTACCCGCTGGTGCCGCGGCCCATTGCATAGGAAACGGTGAGAGAGATGGCCGGACGACGACGCAAGCGCAAGAGCAGCAGCAGCCGCAGGTACCGTGCTCGCAAGCCGAGCACGAAAAACGCCTTCCGCAAGGGCTACAAGGCCGGTCTCCGGGCCGCCAAGCGGTCCAAGCGGACGCGGCGCAACAGTCGACGTCGGTACCGCTGATCCATGGTCGGCATGTCGGCTCAGGCGTGGCGCGCGATGACGGGCGAGCTCGAGCAGCTCGAGCACGTCGGGGCCGACGCGCCTGAGCCGATCGTGACGACTCCGAACCTGATCACGCTCTCGGGCTACGCCGCGGGGCTGTATTGGCTCGCGGGAGGCTCGCCTGCGTGGGCGCTCTGGTCGCTTGCGGCCGACGAGCTCGACGGCGAGAGCGCGCGGGCGCTCGGACAGTCGACGGCGCTCGGCGATGCGCTCGATTCGAGCGTCGACATGTGCATGGCGGCGCTGATCGGGCTCAAGCTCGGGCTCTGGTGGCTCATGCCCATCACCCTGTTCATCCAGGTGTGGCAACGCCAGCACGGTTACAAGCCGACGATCGGCAGCGCGCGGGCGATCCTGACGCTGCGTGCACTCGCGAAGGGAGGTTGACGGTGAGCAAGGCAGCGAGGCTAGCGCGCGGCCGCGTGCACGACCCGGGCGCGATCGAGCTGTCGGGCGGTATGTGCGAAGTGCAGCTCGGCGCGGGCCCCATCAAAAACAAGCTGCTGCGCGCCACCGCGCTCGACCCGACGCAGCTCGCCATCCAGCTGCGCGCCGAAATGATCTCGTCGACGTTCAACGATGGCTCGCTGCCGTCGCCCATCGCCGAGATCTCCTGGCAGGCGGCGTCAGGGCTGCACACTGCGATCGTCGACGTGGGGGTCGGTGCGGGCACGACGCTCTGCCTCACCGCGGCCGAGGTGGTGGACATCACCATTCTGTTTCCGTCGGTGCTCATCTTTTCGAAGATCGGCGTCGCCAACGTCGCGCCAACGGAAACCAACCGCTTCCGCATCTTCGGCACGTGCGCGCCCGGTACCGCGAGCTCGCGCAACGCGTTCCTGACGCAAGCGATCGTCGTGCCGGCCGCTGGTGTCGACTCGCAGACCATCCCGGTGCCGACGTGGGCGAAGAAGCTCTGGACGAGCGAGCTTGCGGCGGGCGCGGATATCGGTGCTCCGACGAGCGTCGCCGGACCCAACCTCCGCATCGGCTTTCAGGGGGGTACGGCCGCGGCGTCTGCCGTCGTGAGCCAGCAGCCTTGGATCAGCGGCCAGCCTGCGATCGTCCCAGGGTGGGCGACGGGCGTCTGCTTCGACAATCCGGCGCTGGCAGCAGACGCGAACATGCTGCTGCTCTGGGAATTGGAGATCTGAGCGGTGGACACGCGCAACTGGGTTTTCGACGGCACGATCTGGCGCCCGATGCTCGGCACGAGCGCGGGCGCGATCTCGACGGCGACCGCGCCCGCAGCCACCGGCACGCGCAGCGACGTCGCCGACGCGAACGCAGACACGCTCATTCTCGCGGCCAACGCCGCCCGCCGCGGGGCGACTGTCTACAACGATTCGACCGCGACGCTCTATCTGCTCGTCGCCGCAGGCGCGGCCAGCGCCACCAACTTCACGGTGCGGCTGACCTCGCAGGCGTATTTCGAGGTTCCCTTCGGGTACACCGGCGCGATCCGAGGCTTCTGGGATGCGGACACGGCCGGTTCCGCGCGCGTCACGGAGTACACCTGATGCCGCTCTTTCTGCCGCAGGTGCCGCCCGGAACCCAGATGGGGCAATTCCCCGTTTGGGACCAAACGAATCGGCGCTGGCAGACCGTCACGCTCACGGACGGTTTCGAGCCCACGCCCACGCAGACCTACCGTATCAGCGCGCTAAACAGCGGCGACGTGCAGCTGCGCGCGGCGAATGTCGCGCTCGGCTGGAACCCGGCAGGGCGCCTCACGTTCGGGGACTACGGCTTCAATACCCAAGGGGGCATGCGCCACAACACCGTCGCAACCACCGATGCGACGGTGACAACCCTGTACACCGAAACGCTCACCGACCCCGTCACGCACATGGTGATCGCGCAGGTGGTCGCAGATCAATCGGCCGGCGCGAGCTCGGCGGGCTACCTCTTGGCAGCGACGATCAAGCGCACGGGCGGGGGCGTCGCGACGCTCGTCGGGGCGGTGACCGCGCTGGCGACGCACGAAGACGTGGCAGCCTGGAACGCGACCATCGACGTCGACGGTGCCAACTCCTACCGCATCCGGGTGACCGGCGCAGCGGGCACCAACATCACCTGGCGATGCATCGTCCAATACGTGCAACAGGTCGGGTGATCGATGACGAAAGCATTCACCGCAACGCAGATCGACGACGCGGCCGACCTTGCGACGCGCGTGGAGCACTTCCGACGTAACGGCGTCGTTTGGACGCGCGTCACCATTCGCGTGACCCTGGACGACGGCAGCGAGCGATTCGAGAGCGACGAGTGGCCGCGCAACGCCCAGCTGGGCGGGCTAACCGCGGTCCAGCACAACACCTACCTGCAAGCGCAGCGGAGCGAGCTGCTGACGCGGAAGGGTTACACCGGCACATGAGCGACGTAGCGGAGTTCAGCGATGAGCCGCGCCCCACGCGCGTTTGCGGCAGCTGCCAGCGACGCGTCTACGTGGACGATCACCACTCCCCCGAGGAGTGCAGCCAGGCCGCAGAGAAGCTCGAGCGGCTGCGGCTCGAGGGCGATCACCCGAGCGATTGGCTACCCGAGGGCTGGAACTGACAGGGGAGCATGGGCGACGCGCACATCCCGGTAGGCAGCATCATCGCCGCGCTGATCGCGTTCGGCGGCGTGATCGGAACCCTCTTCGGGCTGCTGATGAAAAGCAACAAATCGCTGGCCGATGAGCGAAAGGAACGGGCGGAGCAAGCCGAGCGGCAGCGCGACGAGCTCGCGAAGATGCTGGAGGTCCAGAACGAGATCCTCGATCGCGTAGAGAAGATCTCCAAGAGCCGCTTCGGTGGAGGCGGGACGAGCTCGGGGGGCGGTGGCGCGCCGCCGCGGCCGCAGTTCACCAGCAACCCAGGGGTGCGCCGTGGATGAGAAGCGCGACAGCAAGCGGTTGAGCGACCGCGCCAAGGCGCTGGAAGAGCAATCGCGCCAGCAGACGGCGGACGCGCGCAAGCGCGCCGAGGATGCACGCGACCGATTCGACGAAGACGCGCGAGCGTTCTTGGCAGATCTGGACGAAGCGGACACGGGCGTGCACGAGCTCGCAGAGCTGCTCGGAGAAGCCACACCTACGCCCCGCCCGGCGGGCAAGTCGATTCACGGGGTGGACACCGAGCCGAGCCCCTTCGCAGCGGTGACCGATGCCGACGACGGCGACGGGCCGCTCTCGGAGCGTGCGCCGCCCCTCGCGCCGAAACAGACGCTCGCGCCGAAACAGACGCTCGAGATGCCCGCCGCGCAGCAGCGCGAGCTGGCGGCCAAGGCCCGCCCGCCCGAGGTGGTGCTCGTCGTCGACGACGACCTCGCTATCTGCGACGTACTCCGCCAGATTCTAGAAGAAGACGCAGAGCCGCCGTACGCGGTCGAGATCGCACACAACGGTCTGGAGGCGGTAACCGCGCTGCATCGGCTGCGCAGCGAGGGGCGCTCGCCCGTGTGCGTGCTGCTCGATCTCACGATGCCGGAGTATTCCGGTTGGACTTACCTCGGTTTCGCTGAGCGCTGCTGGATGCTGGAGGTGCCCTTCCGGCTGATCTCCGCGATGAATTGGCCCGCCAGCGGAGACCCGAAGGACGCGCGGCAGGTGTTTCTCAACCGCTATCGCGACGGGGGCAACGAGGTGGTGCGCAAGCCGTTCCGCGGCCCAGAGCAGATCTTGCAAGTCGTGCGCTCGGCCGCGGCCGAGCGGCGCTCTCGACTCCCCCCCTACTGACGGAGGCAGGCCATGAGTCTCGTTGGCATCGTCGTCGTGCTCTTGCTCGTCGGGCTCTTGCTCTGGGCCGTGCAAGCCGCCGTCCCGCTGGATCCAACGGTGCGCCGGCTGATCCAAGTGGTGGTTGTCGTCGTGCTGGTGCTCTGGATCCTGCAAGTCTTCGGGTTGCTCGACGCGCGCATCCGGCTGTCACGTGGCGCCGCCGATGGCGCCGCCGAACGTCGCATCGATCATCGCGCGCTTGCGATCGAGAATTCTGTAGACGCGCCGCTCGAGCGCGTGATCGGCGTGGAGTCGAGTCACGAGCACGTGATCGGCGGCTTGGCCGATGCGTGCGCAGCGATCCTCGGCTTGCGCGTTGTCGGCCGGGGTCCAGCTGAGATCGACGAAGAGCACGTGAGCTGCTCGAGTGAGCGTGAGCCCGAGCCCACCGGCTTGGATCGTGGCCGCGATGCCGCGCAGCTCTCCCGCCTGGAAGGCGTCTACGGCGCGCTGCCGCGCGCTCGAGCTCGCATCTCCTGTGATGACAGCCCAGCCGGGCCGACTCGCGAGCGCGTCAACGGGCTCGCGGTGGGCGCTGAACACGACGAGCGGCGTCTCGTGCTGCGCTTCGAAGTCTTCGACGTGCTCGAGCATCGCGCCGATGCGATCGCTGGCGAGCATGGCGCGCAGCTGTCCGACGAGCTCGAGCGGGGGCAGCTCGTCGTCGCCGCGGGCGCGCCACTCCCGATCGACGCGGTCGAGCTCGGCTGCGAGCGCGTCGGAGACTTCGACCGGTACATCGCGATAGCGCTTGCCCGGTAGGTTCGGCAGCACGTCGCGACGCAGGCGCCGCAGCATCACACGCGCCAGCCGCTTGCGGATCTCCTCCGGGTGCGGCGGCAGCTCGGCCCAGCGCACGCCGCCGCGGTAGAGCGTGCCGCCGAACAGCTCGCAGAACGTGGCCCAGCTGCCGAACACCTTGCGCGCGAGCCCCGCGGCCGCGAGCACGCCCCAGAGCTCGGGCGGACTGTTGAGTAGCGGCGTGCCGGTCAACAGGTAGACGCGCGCGCAGAGTCGGCCGAGCCGTTGCACCTTGAGCGAGCGCAGCGCTTCTTCGTTTTTCACCCGGTGTGCTTCGTCGACGACGAGCGTCGCGTCGCCGAGCCCCCCGAGCGCGGTCGGCTCGAGCGGCAGCGATTCGAAGCTGACCGCGACGAGCTCGCCGCGCATGGGCACGCGGAAGTCGCCCGCGCGTGGCAGCACGGCGCGCAGCTCGGGCCGCCACTTGGCCGCTTCCGCGCGCCACGTCCCGCGCACGCTGGCGGGGCAGACGACGACGGTCGGCGCCGCTGGGATCGCGCGCAGCGTGATCGCGGTCTTGCCGAGCCCCATCTCGTCCGCCAGCACGCAGCGCCGTCGCCCGCGCATCCAGCGCGCGGCCGCGATCTGGTAGGCGAACGGCGATTGCCCTTCCGTGTTCGCGGCGATGCTCGGCGGCTCGGGCAACGGTGGCGCGACCGAGCGCGACGAGCTCGTTGGGCGCGCCCCCGTGATCGATCTCTCCCCGGCGATCGGCCGCTGCCCCGTTACCTCGCGCGCCATGCCCGCTGGCTGCCACGCTCGCAGCCGATCGCGACCCCGTCCATGGGTCAGCCACCCCCAGCCGCCCAACGCGGCAAATGGACAGCGTGTGACTGTGTGGTGTTGGCTCACGGCCCCCTACACCGGCCCACCGGCGCGCCGTCTCCCGAGAACAACTATTCTCACCCGATGTCGCATGGATCCCATTCGGCGCCCGCAAGGGGGGGACGGACACGCACCTTTCCCTTACGCTGGATCCGACGTCGCCCCGATCGTATCCGGGCCGGGGTGCACTCCTGGCGCGAGCGTCGAAAGGGGCGGCGTCGCTCGAGCGTCTAACCTCTGCCGGAGCTCTTCCAACCGGCAGGGAGTGCACCCCGTATGAGCAATTCGACGACGTCTTCGGACGGCGGCGGCGCCCTTGTGCCGCGCGCTGCGTTCCTTCATTCACTCGAGCTCGGCGCTGCGCCACCGCGCGAGCGCAATCCGATCACGAGCTACCTCACGTCTCTCGGGCGCGGCGGACGCCCGACGCAACTGTCGGCGCTCCGTCGCATCGCCGCTTTCTTCTGGGGGGAGGCCGCGCGCGCGCATCTCGAGCGCGCGCCGTGGCACGAGGTCCGCTACCTGCACATGCAAGCGTTTCGCACGTGGATGATCGATGGCGGCGCGGCGCCGGAGACGACGCGGCGGCACCTGTCGGCGCTGCGGCGCGTGCTGCGCGAGTGCCTGCGGCTGGGCCTCATGAACTACGACGACTTCCAGCGCGCGATCGACGTGCCCCCAGTGCGGGGCTCACGCGTCGAGCGCGGCCGCGAGCTCAGTCACGGCGAGCTGCGAGCGCTCTTCGCCGCAGCTCGAGCGCAGCGCGGCGACGAAGGCCCGCGCAACGCCGCCGTGCTGGCGCTGCTATATGGCGCGGGGCTCCGTCGCGCGGAGGTCGTCTCGCTCAACCTTGAGAACGTCGCTGCGGACGTCACGAGCGTCCGGGTGATCGGCAAGGGCAACAAGGAACGCATCGTGCCGTTGCCCGTCGGCGCGCGCGCCGCCCTCGTCGCCTATCTCGATGTGCGCGGCCGCGAGCCGGGAGCGCTGTTCCACCCGACGCGTTGGGGGCACGAGCTCAAGCGCTCACGTCGGCTCACGGACGACGCGATCGCGTCGCTGCTGGAGGTGCTCGCGGCGACCGCTGGCGTGGCGCGATTTACCGCACACGATCTCCGGCGGACGTTCGTCGGCGATCTGCTCGACGCGGGCGCGGACCTCGCGACGGTGCAGAAGATGGCCGGTCACTGCAAGCCCGAGACGACGGCGCGCTACGACCGGCGCGGCTACCGCACGCGCGTACGCGCCGCCGCGATGCTCGCCGTTCCCTACGGCGACGACGAGCACCCGCCACAGTGACCCGGGCGGCACGGGCTGCGCCGCGCGCGCAGCCCGTGCCCTTTTCGTGCCCTTCCGTTCACTCGTCCTCCCCGGCTCCGCTGCCGGGCCGTCGACGCCAGCGCGCTCGAGCGCGCGCCGCAGCTTCGCGAGCGCTCGGATCTCGATGATCGACACCAGCCCGCGCGACACCCCGAGCTCCCGCGCAACCTCGTATTGCGACTTGCCGGTCGTGAGGTAGTTCGGGCGACGCCCCATCGGGCGGGCGGTGCGTTTCATTGCCCTTCCGTGCCTCGGGTTGCGAGCTCCTCCGCCACTAGACACCCCGCGGCACCGGATCCATGTGGTTGTCGCAGAACCCACCAGTGGGCGGCCGCTCGGTGCATCCGACCGGGAGCGACGCCGTGCCGCTCGATGTAGCGCGCCTCGGGATCGAATCGCCAAACCATGCTCACCTCTTCTTTCGCGCGAGGCGCTGGGCTTCGCGCTCTCGATAGCGTCGCTCTGCCACCCGGACGCGAAACGTCTGGATCTCGCACGCAATGCAGTCGCCGCAGCTGCACCGCCGCGTGCGCAGCGCGCGCGCCCAGAGCGGCTCGGGCGCGCCGAGCTCGCGCTCGAGCTCGGCGCGCACGCTGCTGACCTGAGAGGGCGTCACGCTACCCCGCCGGCTCGAACGGAAGGGGGGGGGTTACGCCAATGGGCGATCGCGTTGACCAGCTGCGGCCGCGCCGAGAGCACGGCCTGACAGCTGCGGCAATCGCATCGCGCGACATCCGTCGTCTTGCGGATGCCAGGCTCGTAGACGGCGCGGCCGCGCCCGAACGCGATGCACACAACCTCACCGTTGGGCGGCATGGTCACGTGCGTCGGTCCGGGACGCGGCTTGCGCTTGCGATGCTCGAACACGCGCGGGGCCTCTCAGAAGGGGATGTCGTCCTGGTAGGGAACAGCCACGGCGGGGCCCGCGTGGCCGTTGCCGTTTATCGGCGGCGATTGCGTGGGCGGGGGCTCGTCGATCGGCTCGTGCGCATCGCCGCGCGCGTCGTCGCCCTTGCCGCGCGGCTCGCCAGCAAAGAGCACGTTCGTCGCGACTACCTCGGTGCGGTAGCGCCTCACCTTGTCCTTGTCCTCGTACGACCGCGTCTCGAGCCGGCCCTCGATCAGGAGCGCGGAGCCCTTGTGCACGTGCTTGACCAGGCCGCTCGCGCGCGGTCCCCACACCACCACGTCGTGCCATTCCACGCGGTCGTGCACCTCGCCGCTCTTGTCGGTCCAGCGATCGTTCGTCGCGATTCGCAGGTTGAGCACGGCTTGCCCCGCGCCCGTGTATCGGAGCGCTGGCGTTGCCCCGACGTTGCCCATGAGTGTCACCCGGTTGAGTCCCATGCTGGTTCCTCCTCTTGCGTCCAAAAGCGAGCGATCGACGCTCGAGCGCGGTTGCGCACGAACGCCGTCGCCTTGTGTGCCGATCGAAATCGGCGGATGAAGTCGTCTGCGATCGCGTGCGTGCACTCCTGCAGCACGCGCTCGATCTCCACCTCGAGCAGCGACCGCGCCTCCCACGTCGGCAGGCGGAAGATCTCGCTGTCGTCGACGGGCGATCCGTACTCGTTCAGGAAGTCAAGGATGCGCGGCACCGAGTTGGTGGCCGCGAGTCGGGACAGCGCGGTCCCGAAGACGTGCGCGCTGGTCGCGCCGCCGCGCATGCGCACGCGAGGCGCGGCACCGTCGCGGTGGCGGAAGACGTGCTCCTGCACCACCTGCCACGGCTGCGCAATCTTGCAGTTCGAGAGCTTGGACGCGCTGCCGCGATCCACCAGGCGCACCCATTTGCGACACGCGTAGCGCCACAGCCCGTCGAGTCGCTGCTCGAGCTTGTCGAGCTCGTCGCGCGCACCGAGCTCCTTGAGCGCTTCGCTGCGGAAGCGAAACTCGACGCGGCCGATCGGTGCCTCGCCATCCCAGCCGGCGTCGCGCCAGATCCCTTCCTCGAAAACACGCTTTCGATCGTCGGGAAGCGCGTTGAGCTCCTCGCGCTTGTCGTAGGCGAGCAGCATCAGGCAGTTGCCCGGGCAGATCGCCACGCCCGTCACGCGCCCGCCGCGCTCGTACGTGCGGCGCCCGGGCTCGAAAACCTTCTCGAGCGCGTCGGTCGAGATGGCCGCGAGCTTCGCCCGGCGCGGCTTGACCCACGCGAGCCCATCGAGCTCGTTCAGATCGAAGCCCTGGACGTCGGCGCACAAGTCGAGACGGCGCACGCGCGTGCCGTCGACGTGGCAGAGCATCGCCGCTAGAACGCGCGCGGTGCGGATCGCGTCGCGCATCGGCGTCTGCGCCATCCGCGCGCCGCTGAACTCCACGGATACGCCCCAGCCCTCGCTGGCGCCGAGCTCGAGCACGAGGACCAGGTCGGCGTTGGTGAGCACGTAGCGGCCGCGGTTCTTCGTCGCGCGAAGCTCGAAGATCCGATCGCCGAGCGTGACGGCGCAGCGCGCGCTACCGAGCTGCTCGGCCGCCTCCAGCTTCGCCATCAGCGGCGCGATGACCGCGTCGCGCAGCTGCCCGCGAAATGCGATTGTAAGCCAGTCCACACGGCTCGAGAGCACCCGCGCTGGCCCGAGGGAGGCGAAGTCGGCCGGGGGAGTCCCGTCTTTGTCCCCGGCCAAAGGGCGCGCGGAGCGCGCACCAGGCCGAGTCTGGGTCCGGGGCCGGCCCACCTTGCGCTCGAGCGCGGCCCCGTTGTGGTCGCATGTGGGCGCGGGATCGCGGGGGGTGGAGTAACACCCCCCGCATTGTTCCAATCGTCGATCCGGAATCGAGCCGTTTCGCATAGTTGGTCCCTGGATCACCGTGCACCCACGGTTCTATGGCCAAGGCCGCTCCGCCCCTCTGGTCCTCGGTCGGCGTGAGCCGGCCGGGGGAGTCCCCCTCGGGTGTCCAGTCCGAGGGCCAGAAGGGCGGAGCGGTGGCCTAGGGCGTGGGGACTCGGCTACCTCGCCGGTTGGTGGTGGTGGTGGTGGTTGCGCCGCGCGGAGCAGGCCAAGCCGACGTAGCGCTCGTCGGTCGAGCGCGAGACGCGCCAAGCCTCCGCGATCGTCGCGCGCCAGCTGAGTCGCGAGTAGATGCGCAGCCAGCCGATCGCGGCGATGAACGCTCCGAGCCGCCCGGGGATCACGAGCGGCACCCGACGGACTCGGCGAGCGCGGCGGGGGGAAGCGTGTCGGCGAGAGCGGGCGAGACGATCTCGCAGGCGTTGCAGCAGGGCGCGCCGAGCTGAACCTCGTAGTCGGGCATGTCGGCCTGCTGCATGAGCAGCCGGCGCGCGCACGAGAGACAGATCAACTCGCGATCGCCGTCGTCGCTGTCCGCTTCCGGATCGAAGCTGGCCGCGAGCTCGCGACCGAGTAGGGCGCCGCACGCGACGCACTCGCAATCGGACCACGTCCATTCGAGCGCGAGCCGTTCCGTCGGCTTGAGATCGGGCAGTGGCGGCCGCGTCGGATCGGAGCACTTGCCGATGCTCGTGAGCCGGTAGGTGCCGGGCGCGATCGCGTGGATGTAGCCAACGCGTAGGAGCACGCTGGCGACGCGCGCGCTGAGATGGGCGCCGCTCTCGTTGTCCAAACTCTCCGCGATGTGCAGCGCGATTAGCGCAGAGCGCAGGGAGGTCATCATGCTGCACCTCGCTGTGCGTCGTTGGCTACGAGCGTCGCGCTGCGCCGTACGGATTCGGGTGCCGCCTCGTCGGGGCACCTCTGCATCGGCGCGTGCGGGAGTGCGCCGGTCGGTAGGCTGGGATTTTTCTGGGGAGTACGCGAGGCGCTGACATCCCCGAGGCTGGGACTTCTCCGGTGAGTCGGAGCCGCCGTAGAACGGGCTGCTGGCTGCGCGATGGGCGCAAGCCACTGGTAGTGGCAGCCTTCGCCTGGCTCGAGCGGGATGCGACGGATGTACCCAAGCGCAACGAGCTGCCGGATCGCCCGCTGCACCGTATTGCGATGCAATCCCGCTGCGCAGGCAACGTGACGCTGTCGCGTCGTCGTCTGTGCGCTCTTGGTGTCGCTGAGCGCGATCATGGTCACGCCGACGAGCAGCGTCGTGCCCGTTACAGCGCTGTCGATCAGCGCGCGGATTGACCTCGCCGGTTGCGGGAAATGCCAGCGGTTATCGCGCGATCCGCTTGACGCGCTGGCGCTGCCGTTGCTACGTTCGGTCCAGGTTCGGTTGCCCAATTGAACCTCCTGCGAGCCGCCTTGCCGGGCGGCTCGCAACCTTTTTGTGCGTGGGGGTTTATCGCCGTTAGGGGTCCACCGGAGTGGCTCGCCCTACCGTTGCGGTTCTACCCGAACGCGCACGCGTTTGGGAAGAGCCTACCGCCTGCTATCGGCTGGAGGGTGGCACTCTTGAGGTGGTACCCGGCTTACGTCGAAGACTCCAGGTACGTGCTCTCGCTGCATAATCTGGCGTACCACCTCGCCGAGTAGCGACCGTCGCGCCGGTCCTTCCGGACCTCGCTCGGGACGGTCGGATCCGCATCGCCTCGTTCGAAGCGTCGTCTACCCGTTCGCTCTCAAGCTTGTTGGCTGGGGGCCGATTGGGAGGTCCGTATGCGACGAGTTTCGATGGCGCTGGCGTTGCTGTGCGTGGCGGCGTGTGGTGGTGCGGCGGATGGCGAGCGTGGTGGTGATGCGTCAGGCGGCAGCGGTGGCGGTGGTGGTCTCGGCGACGAGATCGGCGGCGCTGGTGGCGCTGGTGGCGCTGGTGGCGCTGGTGGCGGATCTGGTGGCGCCAGCGGTGCATGCGCGGTCATCGGTACGTGTCACGTGTCCGCCGACTGGAACCACGAAGGGATCTTGTACGAGTGCACATTGGGTGCGAGTCCCACGGGGGACTGTGAGCATCTCGACGAGCTCTGGTGCTGCTGACGGCTACTTCGGCGGCAGGTTCGGCTGATCCCAGACTTCGCCCGCACGGCGCCGCAGCTTGCGCTTGGCGCCGCGGGCAACGTTGAGCGCGCCGTAGCCCGCGAGCCCGAGCACGAACGCGACGAGCATCAACGCCCACTCTGGCAGCGTGATCGTCACTGCTCGGCAGCGGCCTGGCGCGCTTTCTTCGCGTCGATGTGCTTGCGCATGAGCTCCGTGGCTGGCATCGAGTCGAAGCAGCTCGCGCACACGTCGAAGTGAAGTCGGTTGACGCTCACCGCGAAGAACTCGGGCGGCTCCGTGCCGCCCCCGGGCTCCTCGCCACGGTGGCCGCAGCCGTCGCAGATCAAAATCGTTTGCTGTGCCATGGCGCGATCCTACCGCTCGAGCTTGGAGAGCGCCCCCGCAATCGCGCGGATGCCGTCCACGGCCGTGTCGGCGGCGTCGACGAGATCTTGCGCGCCCTCGTCGCACGCGCAAAGGAGCCGCGCCGCGAGCGCTTGCGCGGCCGCGATGCTGAGCCGCGCGCGCACGTTGGCGAGCTGCAAGACGACTTGCTCGCCCTCGCGCGCGACGCGAATCCCGCCCGGTCCGGCGATCACCCGCATGCGGGGCACACCCACCCCCGCCCTTCGCGGTGCTGCCATCCCGGCGGCGGCGCCTGCCCCTTGCGGCAGTAGGCGACGCGCTCGCAGAGATAGCAGCGCAGGATTTCGTAGACGATGCCGATGGCCGCGAGCAGCGCTCTCCACCACATGGGCAAGACGATAGCACTCGCGCCAAGACGCTGTCAGCGTTGCTTGGCGCGCAGCTGCGCGAGCTCGCGCTGATGGCGCATCCAGCGATCGGCGCGCTGCTCGCGCTGCATCTCGCGTACGACCCGCGCGGCGACTTCTTCCGACTCGCGCTCGAGCCGCTCTCGCTCGCCTTGCTCGAACGGGGTGCGGTACTCCCGCCAGAGCTCGCGCACGGTCTCGGGCGGGAGCTTGGCCGCGATGACGATCTCCGGCAGCGACATACCTGACCGGATCAGCGAAAACACTTTCGCCGCGAGCTCGCCGCGTACGCGCATCGTGGGCGAAGTGCGGCGCCGCCTGCGCTCGGGTTGCGGCGCGCCGAGCTTGGCTGCGAGCGCGTCGACGGCCGCAGGCTCGAACAGCACGCGGCCGTCGCGCCGGATGAAGGGCAGCGACCCATCGCGTTCGTAGTTGCGGACGCTCGAGATGTGGCGCCCGAGCCGCTTCGCGACGTCGCGACGTGACAAAAGCGCGGGCGGCTCCTCCGCCCCTGCTAACCGCCTAGTGTCCGGAGCGGCCACGCTGCTACTCGCAGTGTACACGAAGCAAATTGAAGGCTTGCCCGCGATCGCTACGCTCGGACCCGACGGCTCCCTGGACACGGAGACAGACGCATGGCGCGAGCGCAGATGCAGCAAGAGATCCTGAACATCGTGGCCGGTACGGGCGGAGGCGCGCTCGCGGGCTACCTCGAAACGCGCTTCCCCGAGAAGAAAGCTCTCGGGCTGAGCATGGGCGCGCTGGTCGCCATCGGCGGGATCGGCATCGATCTGGCCAACGTCGGCCCGTCGCGCGTCCAGCACTACGCGGGCGAGATCGGCGCGGGCGCAGCGGCGTACGTGGTCGGCCGCATCGTCGCCGAGAAGACCGCGAAGCAGCAGAGCTCGAGCACGCAGACCGCGGCGCTCCGCTCGGGCGTGCGCGGAGTCGGCGCGCTGCCCGCCGGGCGAAACGTCGTGACCGCAGAGCAACTCCAGCGCTCGCTGGCGCAGCTGGGACACGCCGCGTAGAGCGCCATCGTGTCGGGCGCGCTCACCGTTCAACGGACGCTCTACGCCGCGCATCTTGCCGATGCGCGGCGCAAGGGCTTCGCGCTGCCCGCCTACTTCGACGAGCTCGCGCGCCCTCACAAGGACTGGAGCATCAAGCGGTGGCGCGAGCGCGCGCGCGCGGTGATCCGTCGCGCCGCGCGCGACAAGCTCAACCTCCCCGCGATGCTCGCGAAGCAGCTCGCGATGTTTCTCAAGCTGAAAAAGGCGCGCAGCTTCTGGGAGAAGGTCGGCGACGTGGCGATGGATGTGATGAAGCATCCAGCGTTTTCGGCCGTCGTCGGCGCGGCCACCGCGGCGATCCCCGGCGTGGGCGTCGCGCTCGCGCCCGTCGCCGTCGCGCTGCAGCGGCACGTGACGGCGGTTGTCGACAAGGCCCGCCACGGCAACCTGAAAGCCAAGGATGTGCTGAGCGGCGTAGCCGAAGTCGCCGCGGCGGGCGCGTCGGCCGCGTCGCCGCAGGCGGCCGCGATGGTCGACAAGGCGCAGACCGTCATGGCCGTCGCGCGCTCCGTCGCGCAGCCAAAGCAAACAAAGGCGCTCAAGGCGAGCCGCGCAATCGTGCTGCGCGCCCAGGGCGGAGACAGGCTCGCGCAGCGCAAGGTGCTCCAGATCGCGCACGCGGCGAAGAGGGGCAACGTCAAGGCGCAGAAGGCGTTCGGGTATCTGGTCGCCACCGGGCACGGCATCGCGCAAGGGCACGTCCCGCGCGCCAAGCCTTTCGAGCAGCACGTGATCGCACGCGCCGCGGCCGCCACCGAGCACATCGAACCGGACGAGCTCGAGCCGACGAGCGACGAGTACGAGCTCGAGCTCGACGGAGACGAGTACGAGAGCGACGAAGACGACTACGGCGACGAAGTCGGAGCGCTCAAGCCGCTCAAGCTCGCCAAGGCGCTCCGCCCGGTCAAGGTGCCTCCGCCCGCGCTGACGAAGCCTCTCAAGCCACGCAAGCCGACTCCGGCGCCGATCACGCTGACGAAACCGATCAAGCCGCGCAGCTCGAGCTCGAGCTCGAGCTCGGCGCTGGGCAAGTTCGGCAAGGCGCTCCGGCCGCGGCCGATGACGCAATCCGATTTCTCGCCCGCCGGAGCGTTTTCGAGCTCGCTCTCGAAAGGCGTGCTCGATCGACTGAAGGGCGCGCGCCCGTCGCCGTTCGGCACGCAGGCGGACGCATCGCCCGCAGCTGCGCTCGAGCACGAAGCAGAGGCCGCGGTCGATCCGCTCGGGGCGAGCTCGAGCTCGCGCGACGCGGCGCCGCCGAGCGCGCACACGCGCGAGCCGGCCGAGCCCTACGGCGAGCAAGGCGACGCCTGGGAAGACGACGAAGAGGGGGACGACGATAGCTGGGGCGACGAGGGAGACGACGAAGAAGAGGGCTACGGCGGCTGGGGCTACGGTTCGGACGCCTACGACGACGACGAGGAAGCGGACGAAGAAGCCGCGTAACGGAGGATTCGAGCGATGAACAACGTTGGGCCGTTCACCTTCCACGCTGCCGCGCGCGTCGATCACACTACGCCCGCCTACCTCTGGCAGTCGGGCGCCTTCGGGGCGATGACCGACAACGGCGCGGGCGATCTGACGCACAACCTCGGCGCCGACTACGGCATCGACGCGACCGAGATGCTCCCGTTTTTCGCCGTCGACGGCGCGCTCGCAGCTTCGCAGCTCACGAGCTTCGGAATCACCAGCGCGTCCGACACGGCCAAGCGGGTGACGGTGCTGCGCGAGGGCGCGGCGGGCGCGGCGAGCGCGCTCACGGACGTCAACTACTGGATGTGGATCTTCCGCAAGGTCCCCTGATCCCAGCGCGCCCATGAGTCTCCTCCTGGACCAAGAGCAACTCGGCCGCTCGCTGCTCGAAGTAACCGAGCTGCGGCACCGGGTTGCGCCTTGGCGAGGAGACAACGGCGAGTCGCTCGAGCACGCGTGGAAGCGTCTCTTCGGGGAGCCCATGGGCCTGCCGATGCTCTTCCACTACGTGCGCCATCAGGGCCGCGAGCTCGTCGTGCGCGCGCACGGCCAAGGGCGCATCTCGGTGCTCGACGGCACGACCGGGCAGCACGAGATCCGGGTGGTCAAGCGCAGCTGGGAGAGAGTGGTCAACGCCGCCAAAGAGCGGCTCGAAAAGGGTGACCCGCGCATGGCGGGCGCAGCGATTCGGTGGCTGGAGTGCGCACCGAAGTAGGCAAGGAGCGAGACAATGGCGGATTACGACGTGGGCGCTGACTACGTGGGCGATGAAGCGGTGGACGCTCTCATGGCGGCCGTTTCGGGCGACGACGACGATGACGTCGGCGCCGACTACGAAGAGGTCGGCGCGCGTCGAGCGCGTCGATCGCGCGCCAAGCGCGCGCTGAGCCGCATCGCCCTGGCGGGCAAGCTGCCCGTCGTGTTCCTCGGTTTCGACACGACCGCGGCCGCATCGGCGGGCGCGGCCGCGACGACGGAGCCGAACGTCAAGGTGCGGCCGACCGATCTGATCGTGCGCGACACGAACGCGGACGACTTCCAGATCACTTCGATGCGCATCGGCCGCGTCGACCTCTTGACCGGCGCGACCGGCATCCCGGCGGGGATCTTCAAAACCTCCGTCCAGCGGCCGCCGATCTCCGCGCCCGAGCTGGAAGCGGGCACGCAGGCGTCGATCCAGCTGACGAACCTGACGGCGGCCGCGAGCCGCTTCATGGCGAGCTACCTCTGCCTCGACCTCTCGCGGCGCCCGGTCAGCCCCTGACGGGGCGGCACGTGGCGCGCTGGACGGCGACATTCGAGCCCCCGGATCTCGGGTCAGATTCCCTTGGCCCGATGCTCGACGCGTTGACGGCGATCAACGTCGCCTACTTGCGCAAGCATCCCGAGATGCCACGGCTCTACGCGGCGGGGGTCCGGTACCGCCGCGAAGCGCCGGGGAAGGAACGCTGGGCGTCGATTCCTGTCGTCTACGCGCTCCGCTGCGGAGACTGTGAGGATCTCGCATGCTGGAGGACTGCCGAGCTGCTCGTCGCGGGCGAGAAAGCGCGCGCCACGTTCACCAGCAAGGAAACGGCGACGGGCGTGCTCTACCACATCAAGGTGCTGCGCCAGGACGGTCGTGTGGAGGATCCGTCGCTCAGGCTCGGCATGCGTGGGCCGCACCTGCATCACCACGCCAAGCCGCGCCCGCTGCCGCACCGACCGTGCCCGCCACCGAAGAGAGGGGGCTAGCGCGATGGGGCTGATCCTCGCAGCGCTGATCGGCTTCGCGGTCTTCTACGCGATGAGCGGCGGCTTCGAAGAACGAAACGGGCTGGTCTACTTCTCCGAGGGCGACCGGGAAAAGGTGCTGGGCGCCTTCGGATCGATCTCGCTCGAGCTCGCGAGCCCCGCGGAAGCCGATCTGCGCTCGACGACGAGCGCGGCGTTTCGCCTCGTGCGCTTCTCGCCCGTCGGCGCGCCCGCCACCAGCGTGGTAGAGGGGGCCAAGCTCGGCGGGCACTACGTGGCCGCGAGCCGCGGCGTGCTCGACGCGATCGAGGCGCCGCAGATCGTCAACGTCTTCGTCGTCGTCTGCCCCGAGGGCGACGTCGCCAGCGTCGCGGGTCCGGGTCGCCCGTACGCGATCCTGTACGACCCGAAGGAAGGCTAAGAGCCGTGGCCGCTGACATCCTGCTCCCGCTCGCCGCGCTCGCGGGCGGCGTCTACTTGCTCGCCAGCGGCGACGACAAGTCCAAGGTGAGCGCGCAGCCTGCGTTTACTCCGGGCGCGCTCGACGGCTTCACCGAGCTGCGCACGCTGCCCGGCGGAGGCACGGCGCGTTTCTTCCGGCCCGACGTGGCCAACGCGATCATGGCGATGCTCTCGCAGCGATCGCTCGAGCCCGTGACGGTCGAAGGGGGCGCGCCGGGGCTGCTCTTCAAGGTGGTACCGCTCGTCGCGCCGGGGATCAGCGCGCGCGACGCGGCCATGACCGCCAACAGCCAGGGCATGGCCGTGCTCGGCTCGCTCTCGCTCCCGCTGGTGGGCGACCCGGCCGACAAGCTGATCATGATCGTCACCCCGGCGCAGCGATCGCTCGCCAACCCGCAGAGCAACTTCGCCGTGTTGCTCGACGCAGGCGCGGGCGCGGCGACGCAGCCGACCCCGTCCATTCCGGGATCGATCCCGCCGTTCGACCCCGGCATGCCCCCCGAGCTCGTGAAAGAGGTCAACGCCGCGCTATCCGACCCGAACGCCGATCCGAAGGCGCTGGAGGCGATGGCCGATCAGCTCGAGCAGAACGGATTCCCCATCGCGGCCAAGGCGCTGCGCGCCCGCGCGGCGGCGATTCGGCTCAAGCGGCAACTCCAGGATCAGCGCGCGGGAGGCGTGCCCTTCAAGATCCGGCCGACGGCGAGCAACGGCAGCATCGCGGGCGATCTGCCGTTCGCGACGGCGCGCCACTACACCGGCGACGGCAACCGCTGGCGCGAGATCGCCCCCATCAATACGGCGGTCAAGATGCACGACGGCTCGTCGCGGGCGATGGTCGTAAAAAACGGCAATCTCGATCCGTGGCAGGTGGGCTTGACGATCCTCCTGCCGCTGTCGTGGGGCGTGCGGGAGAAGCCGCTCCCGCCGCTCTTGGGGATGCCAAAAAAAGCGAACGGTAAGGGCGCACCGGCGGGCGGCCCGAATCCGGAAGATCTGGGCTTCCCGCCGGACTTCGTGGGGCCGCTGCCCGAAGAGCGGCCGCCGGAATTCGGACCCGGCCCCGACGTCACGCCCGCAGGAGACGCGTAGGAAGGAGCGATCGCAGTGCCCAACGCCGTGCCCTATCGAGTGAATGTCGCGCAGCGCGCGCGCGCGGCAGAGCTCGGCCACACCCTGGCGCGCGGCGTGCTCCGACTCTCGGGAGACGCGCACATGGGCGACCCGCGAGCTCGAGCTCGAGCTCGACGGATCCTCGCGACCGCGCTGTCGCACGTGCGGGCCGGCCGGCGCATGCCGCCCAAGCTCGCGGTGGCCGCGGCGATGCTGGTGCGCGCGCTCCAAACGGGGCAGGGCTCGCGCGAAGCGTACCTGCCCTCGCCGGGCGACGTCGGCGCGTCGTCGCGCCGCGCGCAGCTGCGCCTGCGGCTGTCGCCGCGCCACGCCAAGCTCCTGTCTCGCCTGCGCGCGATCCGTCGCGCGGCCGGGATCCGGGTGCGGTAGCGCGATGGTCTCCGCGGCCGCCATCGCGAGCGGGCCCATCCTGCAAGTCGGCTCGCGCGGCCCGGCCGTGCGCGACTGGCAGGAAGCGCTCACGCTGCTCGGGCTCCCGCCCGGCGCGATCGATGGCGACTTCGGCCCGCGCACGGCGCAGAAGACGATGGCGTTTCAGGCCGGGCACGCGCTCGTCGCCGACGGCATCGTCGGGCCGAAGACGCGCGCGGTGGCCGCGGGGGCGCTCCCCGAAAGCGCC
>DASTZM010000424.1:0-2381 GCA_035764305.1 Chloroflexota bacterium
CGCGCGCCAGGTCCGTCCCTCAACATCGCGCCGCGCCTGCGCCGCCAGCCGCTCGGCGCGCGCCGGATCGCGCAGCACAGCCTCGATCCCCGACGCGAGCGCACGTGGATCGTCCGACACCACCAGCCACGCGTTGCGGTCGTGCTCCAACACCTCGCGCAGCGACGGTAGGTCCGACGCGACGATCGGCCGCCGCGCTGCCATGTACTCGAACAGCTTCAGCGGCGACGTGTACCGCCGCGAGATCGCCTCCGCCCCCGAGTTCGGCAGCGCCAGCACGTCCGCCGCGGCCAGCCACACCGGCACCTCCGCCGGCGGGACGTGCCCCTGGACCCGCACCTGCGACAGCCCTTCGCGCACCACGAAGTCCCGAAACTCCCGCTCGTCCGCCGGCGTGCCGCCGACGATCGCCACGCTCACGTCACGCGGCAGCGCGCGCGCCGCCAGCGCGAGCGTGCGCACCCCCTTCCACGCGTAGAGATGCCCGGTGTAGACGACGTAGCGCTCGTCCGCCCGCAGTCCCAGCCGCTCGCGCGCCGCCTGCCTGCCCGGATCGTCTGCAAAGCGGTCAAGGTCGACCGCGTCGGGCGCCACCAGCACCTTCTCCCGCGGGTAGCCCCAGCCCACCAGCTCGTCGCTCAGCGCACGTGTGATCGCCACCACCGCCGTCAGGCGCGGCAACAGCCGGCGCAACGCCGCGCGCGCTAGATCGCCCTCCGGCAGGTCGTGGGCCTCCCACACCAGCGGGCTGCCCGCGAAGAGCGCCCCGCCCAGCACCGGCCAGTCGCGCGAGTAGATCACCTGCGCACGGTCCCTCGCGGCGACCCGCGCCGCGGCGGCGATGAACGTCGCCGATTGCACGCCAAACGCCAGCGCCGGCAGCGGCCCTCGGTTCAGCGCGGGCGCGTCGATCGTCACTAGCCGCACGGGATCGACCACGCCCACCGGCCGCAACGCCGGGGACTGGCGCAGCCCGTACAGACGCGCCGGGTCGGCCCCCTCGACCGACTCGATGTTCGCCCGCTTCGGGTACACCAGCGCGACGTCGACTCCGGCGTCGCGGAACGCGTCGAGCATCTGAAAGATCTGAAATACGTGCGCCTTTTCGCTCGGCACGCGCACATTTGCCAGGTACAGCCAGTGCCCCGCGTCGTGGCGCGCCGTGCGCTCCCACATCTTCACTACCGCTTCCACCGCCTGGTCGCGGTCGTAGCGTTGCTTCACGTGCCCCCGCCCCGCGTCGCCCATCGCGCGCGCCCGCTCGGGATCGCTCAGCACGTCGACCAGCGCCGCGGCGAGCGCACGTTCGTCGCCGATCGGCACCACGCGCCCTGTCCGTCCATCGATCACCGTGTCCCCCGCCCCCGCCACGTCGGTCGTCACCACCGGCCGCCCCGCGGCCGCCGCTTGCACGGCTACCAGACTCGTCCCCTCGTACCGCGACGACACCGCCAGGACGCCGGCCGACGCCATCAGCGCCGGCATCTCCCGCCGGTCGACCCGCCCCAGGAAGCGCACGCGCGCGGCGATCCCCAGCGCCGCCGCCAGCTCCTCTAGCTCGGCGCGCAGCGGTCCATCCCCCGCGATCTCCAGCCGCGCCTCGGGTACGCGCTCGCCCACCTGGTGCATCGCCCGCAGCAGCAGCGCCAGGTCCTTCTGCGGCACCAGACGCGAGGCGTTGAGTACCGTGTGCGGGCGCCCCGGCGCGCCGCCGGCCCTCTCGAACCCGTCGAGATCCACCGGCACAGGAGCGACGAAGATTCGCTCGCGCGGGATCCCCCATTCGGCGAAGCGTTCCGCCTCGCGCGTCGTCCCGACACGCAGCGTGTCGGCCCGGCGCACCACCCACTTCCCCAACGCGTTCAGCGCGACGTGTTCGCGGCGCTCCGCCGCCCAGTACGGGTTGTCCAGCACGTCGAAGTGCACCTGCACGTTCAGCGGCAGCCCGAACCGCCGCGCCAGCAGCCACGACACCAGCCCCGTCGCGAACGGGTCCTGCGCCGAGACTACGCCGATCCGCCGTGCGCGGCAGATGCTCGCCCCGATGCGGTATGCGTCGGCGACGAACGCGTAGCGCGTCGCCGACCGAGTGGGATACGCCCACGCGTTGCGCGCCAGCTCGACCACTTCCTCTGTCACGTCCCGTCCCGTCTTAACCACCACGTGCAGCTCTGTCAGGTGCGCCGCGTAGCGCCGCTGCCGCTCCTGCGGGTCGCCCAGCGCCACGCGCGACGCGTCCCACGCAATCTGCGCGTCCAGGCTCACGTTGAGGACCGAGACGCTCACCGGCGCCCCGCAACGCCATGAAGGATGGACGCCAGCCGCTCCGCGAAGTGCTGCGTCGTCAGGGCGTCGAGCACGCGCTCTCTGCCCGCCGCGGC
>DASTZM010000425.1:0-2961 GCA_035764305.1 Chloroflexota bacterium
GTCACCGCCGACGGCACGACCATCCTGGCGCGCGGCGCGGGCGGCATCGCGCGTCTCGCTCCCGCCGGCGACGAGGTGGCCGCCACCACCGACCTCCTCGCCGGGGGCGTGGCCTACGTGCCGGCGCCGCAGGACGGGGACCCGTACGTGCTCGCCACCGACGTGGCGGCCGGCACCGTGGCGGTGCTCGACGCCGAGACGTTGGCGCCCGCGGACCGCGCCCCGCTCACCGCGCAGGCTGGCGCTCCGATCGGGCCGATCCTGGTGCAGGGCAACGGCGACGACCGCCAGGTGTGGGTGCTCACCGGGCCGCTCCCCGCGGAGCCCGGCGTGCACCGCGCCGCGGGCGGCGGCGTGGCGGTGTGGGACGACAAGCTGGCGAAGGTCGGCACCGCACCGCTCCCCGGCGCCGGCCGCGCGTTCGCGTGGCAGTCCACGGCGAACATGATGTACGTCGCCGGCATCGACGACGCGACCGGGGCGGCCGAGCTGTGGACCGTCTCGCCCCACGGGGAGTGGGACGCCGGCAGCGCCCGCCTGCGCTCCGGCCTGGCGACCTGGGACTCCACGCCGCTCCCCGGCGAGCCGCTGGCGGTGGCGGTCGACACCGCCGATACCGCCCCCGGCGACGACAACGCGGATGTCCTGGTGGCGACGGCCCCCGCGGCGGATGGTGCCCCGCGGCTGGTGAGCGTCGACGCCCGCGCCGATGCCCCCGCGTGGCGGCTCGCCGGCGTCCTGTTCGGCAGCGTCCTGGTGGGCCTCATCTACCTGCTCGGCGCCACGATGTTCGGCCGGCGCCGCATCGCGGTCCTGGCGGCGACCTTCGTCGCCCTGGACGGGCAGAGCTACGTCATGAGCCGCATCGCCATGAACGACATCTTCGTGGCGACCTTCATCGTGGCGGCGTACCTGCTCTTCTGGCAGGTCTGGTCCGGCCGCTGGGCGCGCAGCGCGTGGTGGGCGCTCCCGGTGGTCGGCGTGCTCATCGGGCTGGCGGCGTCGACCAAGTGGGTCGGCTTCTATGCGCTCGCCGGGCTGCTGGTGCTGGTCGCGGTGCGGTCGCCCCTGGGTAGGCTGCTGCTGGCCGCCGGGATGGGGCTGGTGCTGGTGGTCGGCGGGCTCGGCGCGCCGTGGCCGTTCCTGGTGGTGTGCCTGGCCGTCGTGGCGGTGGCGCTCGTCATCCTGTGGCGCTGGCCGGTGCGCATCGGCTTCGACGACCTCATGGCGCTGCCGGCGACCGGCATCGTGCTGGGCGGCATCGGTCTGGCCTTCGCGCTGGCCTTCGACACGGTGGTGGGGCGGAACCCCGGGGACGCGGTGGAGCTCGTCTTCGCCTTCCTGGCGCGCGGCGCGCAGGCGGCGTGGCCCGCCTGGATCATGCTCGGCGTGGCGGCCCTGCTCATCGGAGCCCGCGCCATCCGCTCGCTGCGCGCGCCGCAGACCGACGTCCGCTGGTGGGCCCCCGCCGAGATGGGTGGCTTCTCCTGGCCGTGGGTCGCCGCGTGCCTGGTGATCATTCCGCTGACCGTCTACTTCCTGAGCTACGTGCCGTACCTGGCGCTCGGCCACGGCATCGCCACGCAGGACCTGGGACCCGGCTACGGCTGGTCGCTCGACGAGCTCCAGTCGCAGATGTTCGGCTACCACTTCGGCCTGGTGGCCGGGCACCCGAGCTCGTCACCGTGGTGGAGCTGGCCGCTCGACCTCAAGCCCACCTGGTTCTACGGCCACGGCTACGACGACCGCAGCTACGCGGCGATCTACAACCACGGCAACCCGATCCTGTTCTGGGCCGGCATCCCGGCCCTCGTCTTCGCCGCGATCATGGCCTGGCGGCGCCGATCGCTCGCCCTGGTGCTGCTGGTGCTGGCGTTCGGCTTCCAGTTCTTCCCGTGGACGCGGATCGAGCGCGCCAGCTTCATGTACCACTACCTGACCGCCATGCTGTTCGCGATGATCGCGGTGGCCTACGCCGTGGACGAGCTCCTCTCGCGGTGGGAGTGGCGGCCCTACGGCGTTGCCTTCCTGGCGGCCGCCGGCGTCGCGTTCCTCCTCACCTGGCCGCTCAACGCGGCGCTGGCGATGCCCGACTGGTACATCAACGCCGCCCGCGCGCTGCCGCCGTGGAACTACAACTTCGTCTTCCCCGATCCGCCGGCCGGCGACCGCGCCGACCTCCTGGCGGCCGATGCGCTCAAGCTGGCCGGCGGCCTGGCCGCCGCGCTCGCCATCACCACCTTCGCGCTCGTCGGCCGGCGCCTCTTCGCGCCCTGGTCAGCGCCGACGGGAGAGGGCCGCGACGATGATCACGATCCCCGCGACGACGAGCCCGATGGGCCAGATGCGGCTCCAGTCGATGTCGACGTACTGGGCGACGAGCGCCCACGCCCCGATCGCCACCAGGATCCCGCCGAGGATCAGCGCCCCCTGGCCTGAGTCGATCGGCGGCCCGGCGACCCGGCGCCGGGCGCCTTCCGGCATATGCGCGTCCGTCTCATGCACGCCGCCATCGGGGGCCGTCCCCGGGGCAGCGGCGGCATCGGTCCGGTCCTCCTCGGGGATCACCACCAGCAGCAGCAGGTAGACGAGCACCGCCCCGCCGCTGGTCGCCAGCGCCAGCACGACCCACGCGATGCGCACCCAGGTGGGGTCGAGGCCCAGGTAGCCGCCCATGCCGCCCGCCACCCCACCGATCATCCGCTCGCTGCGCGAGCGCGTCAGCCGTCCCTGCATGCGCCGATTGTGCCACCGCGGACGGCTGGACTCGTCGATTCTTCTCGACACCGAGCCTCCTGGTCCTCTGATGACCGGGGAGGCCCTTCACGGCCATGCGGGCGGTGCGCCCCACGCACCAACCGGCCGAGCTGCGGGCCGTGGCCCGGCGACCTGTGCGTCCCACGCACCACCCAGCGGAGCTGCGGGCTGTCCCCCGGCGACCTGTGCGTCCCACGCACCACC
>DASTZM010000426.1:0-12857 GCA_035764305.1 Chloroflexota bacterium
GATGCCGCCGTAGGCAATCGGGAAGAAGTCCGACTGGCCGGGCTGCTGGAGCTTCTTGGCATGGGTGATGAACTCGTCCATGGTCCAGTTCGCGGTCGGCTCAGGGATGCCGGCCTTACGGAGCATGTCCTTGTTCCAGAACAGGAACAGCCAGGAGACCTGCCCGCGGATGGGGAGGCCGTACAGCTTCCCATCGATGATCTTCATCACGTCCTGGGTGCGCGCGGTCCAGGGGGTGAGGTTGAAGGTCTTTTCCTTGGCGAGGAACGCGTCGAGCTGCTTGGCCACGCCGCGGATGGCGTAGGTTTGATGGCGCATGTTGGACGTGTGCGCGTAGTAGAGGTCGGCACCGGTCCCGCCGGCGAACTCGGCGTCCTGCTTCTCGTAGTTGTCGCCGGTGTTCTGCTCGTGGACGGCCTTGTACTTGCCCTCGAACTGCTTGCTGAAGGCGGCGACGTTCTTGTCGTAGCCCTCGCCGTCGGAGGTGCCCTGGCCGTGGACGCGCAGCTCGACGAGCTTGCCCGTCGCGGCGGCGGGGGCATCGGTGGAGGTGCTGGGCCCGCCGCAGGCGGCGAGGCCCGCCACGGCGGCGCCTCCTGCGAGCGAGGCGCCGAGACGGACGGCGGCGCGACGGGTGAACGCTGTGCGTGGCGTGCGTGTGGTGGTGAGTGCGGGTGCAGTAAGCATCCTAGGGCTCCTTCCAGGCCCTAGGATAGAGATTGGGCGCCCCGTGTCAAGCGGCGGGACGCCCAATCCCGGCGGCGCTCCTACGAAGCGCCGCCGGAGGAGCCGGACGAGCCGGAGCCCTGGCTGCCGCTCGATCCGCCCGCGCTTCCGGAGCCCTGGCCGTTCTGACCGCCCTGGCCTCCATTCTCGACCGGGCGTCCCTCCACCACATCGCCGATGCGCTCGGCTGCTGCGGCGACGGTTCCAGCTGCCTGCTCGACCGTGGCGGCGGTCTGCTCGACGGCGCCGGCGGTCCCTTCGACGCGACGTGCACCGCCCTCGACGGCGTGGATCAGGCGCGGCACGGCGCGGGCCGCCTTCTTGGCCGTCTTGGCGACCGCCTTGGTGGCCTTCTTCGCCATGGCGGGTGCCTTCTTGGCGGCCTTCACGCTGGTCTGTGCCGCCTTCGCCGTCGCCTTCGCGGCGGTCTTGGCGGTCTTGGCGACTGACTTGGACGCCTTCTTGGCCGATTTTGCCGTCGCCTTGGTGGCCTGCTTGGCGGTCTTGGCGGTCGCCTTGGTGGCCTTCTTCGCCGCGCGCGCGGGGGCCTTGGCGGCCCGCGCGGCGGACTTCGTCGCCGCCTTGCCCGCCGCCTTAGTCGCCTTGCCGGCGGACTTGGCCGACCGGGCAGCGGACTTCTTAGCGGTCTTGGCGGAGGAGCGCGATCCGCCCCCACCGCCCTTGCGCGCGGCCTTGCTGCCGCCGGACTTCTTGGCGGACTTGCTCGACGACTTGCTGGACTTGGAACCCGACTTTCGTGCTGCCATATGTCCCCCTGTTGCTTCTGCGGCCGCGTTGTCTGCGAGGCATCATCAGCGTGCCACTTCTGGCGAGTCGACGCAAGTGGGCGAGGCATCACCGCTGGTGGGTGTCCTAGACTCGGCGTGGCGTGGGCGAGACGACTGAAGCAATCGGGATCAATCACTTCGGCAAATGGCCGCTGGAGGATGCACTGCGGGCGATAGCGCGTCGCGGCTACGGCGCCGTGGACTACAGCGCGGCGGCGGGGCGGATGGCGAACGATCCCGACGCGCTGGCGGCTGCGAGGCGGCTGACCCGGGATCTGGGCCTGGTGCCCGCAGGGACGCACTTCCGCTCGTTCGGAATCGCCCAGCTGACCGGAGGAGAGGAGCGCGCGAAGTTCGCGAAAGAGACCGTGGAGGACGTACGCGCGGCGAGCTTTCTTGGCGCGAAGGCGATGGCGGTCCACGCCGGCAATGCGTTGGGGCCGGCGAGCGAAGGGGGCATGTGGAGCGACGCTGCGCTCGCGGCGGCGAACGCGGAGGCGTTACGTCAAGCTGTTCGGGTGGCGGAGCAGGAGGGGGTGACCGTGGCGCTGGAGAACCACTACAAAGGATTCGGCGAGCGCGCGGCTCACCTGGCGATGGTGGCCGACCTGCTCGGGTCGCCGGCGGTGGGGTTCACGCTGGACAGCGGGCACGCGGCGTGCTCCGGTCAGCGCCCGGCGGACGTGGCGCGGGAGATGGGATCACGCCTCGTGCTGACCCACCTGCACGACAACGACGGCAAGGGCGATCAGCACCGGCCGGCAGGGCGGGCGGGTCCAAACGGGTCGCTGGGCGGGCCAGCCGTGATCGATTGGCCGGCGCTGATCGGCGCGCTGCGCGAGATCGGCTATCCCCAGCGCAACGCGTGGGTGCTGGAGGGCGGGACGCAGGTGCCGGGGGACGACCCCGACGCGCTGCTGGGCCAGCACCTGGCGTGCTTCAGGGAGTGGCTGGAGGATTCGCCGGCGCGTTGAGGCCGGCGGCGTGGTCCCAGCGGGCGAGCCAGTCGTGCATGATGCGCTGCTGGCGATCGCGATCCTGAATGGCGAATGGCGTGGGCGAGCGGCCCTCAGCCTGATCCTGCTCGATCGAGCGGTCGTAGCCGCGCATGGCGGCGATGCGCTCGGCGAACTCAGGCGTGAAGACCGCCGCTGCGAGCGCGTCACCGGTGTAGCTCTGGGCCAGGACCCACTCGCCCGGCCAGGCGTCGAGCCGCGGCTCGCCTGTGCCGAAGGCGGCGCCCGACTGGTCGAGCTGTCGGTCGATCTGCCAGCCGGACGAGTCGGCGGTGTGCCCGGCATGTGGCGTCTCCACCGGACGGCCGCGCTCGAGCGCCTTGTCGAGCGCGATGACCCAGGAGTCGGCGCTGGCGGCCGACGGCCCAGCGGGCGAGGGGTCGTCTCGCAGATGATTGAGATAGACCAGGTAGGCCGCGAAGGACGCGGTGCAGTAGGGGACGCTTTCCAGCGAGATCGGGAGGTAGCCGTCCTTGCGATCCCAGGCGGTTAGGAGGGCGTGCGAGCGGCGATCGGACTCGAGGCGGCCCTGCCAGAAGAGGGTCCAGTAGCCTCGCCCATCGAGCGGTGGAACGTCAAAGGCGGGGTCGGTCTCCACGATCGCCTCGACCTCGCGCTCGATGCCGTTGTCGAACTCCTTCTGCTCGAGCGAGGAGGCGTGCTTCATGTAGCGCTGGGCGACGTGGCAGGTCCAGATAGCGTCGACGAAGTAATGCGAGATCCAGTGCAAGAGGAAGGCGGTCCTGGACTCGTCCGCGGCGGGGGTGTCCAGGACGGTCCGGGTCAGGCGGCGCAGGCACCAGACGGTCTGCGGAGTCTTCTTGTAGTGCCAGTCGCGCAGCACGCCGTCGTTGAAGCGGCCGGCGGCGCCGCGATCGATCCAGTGGCGCTGGCGCAGCAGGAGGTCGCCGTAGTGTCCACGCGCGGCCTCGGCCGCGCGCACGAGGACGGCGGTGTGGGCTTTGCCCATCATGGGCGTGGGGCGCCTGCGAGTGGCACGCGCGGGGGGGCTACGCCGGCGCCTTCCACGGGGTGCCCTGGACGAGCGGCGTGCCTTGCTCGGCGATCTGCCGTCCGGCGTCGCGCGCGCTCTGCTCGCCGCGGTTGACCTTGCCGAGCTCGGCGGTGATTATCTTGTCGACGTCGGTGTGCTTGGGGTGCTGGGGCTGGAGCTTGGTGTGCTTCTCGGCGAGGGTGATGAAGGCCTTGTCGTTAGCGGGCTTGGAGACGCGGAAGGCCGGCGCCTCGGTGGCGGGCTTATAGGCGGGGATGCCGATGACGTCGGCGACGTCCTTCTGCCCCTCGCCGGTGATCCACGCGAGAACATCCCAAGCGGCATCGGTCTGCTTGGCGCCCTTGAGGATGGCGTAGCCGCCGCCCCCACCGTTGGTCCAGCGGCCGCCGGGACCGGTGGGGGGAAGGACGACGTCCCAGTCGAAGTCCTTGATGTTGTTCATCGTGGGGTAGTTCCAGCGTCCGGTCATGTACAGACCGATGCGTCCATCGGTGAAGAGCTGGATCTCAGAGCGGCCGCCCATCTCGCTGGACTGGGGCGTGACGCGGTGCTTGGTCACCAAGTCGCCGCGGAACTCAATCCCGCGCACGGCCTCGGCGGTGTCGGTGACGACCTTGGTGCCCTCGGGGTTGTAGACGGCGCCGCCGGCAGAGTAGAGCCAGGTGAGGAAGTCCCCGGCAGTGGTGCCCCACTGCTTGGAGGCACCTTCCCCCTGCGTCATGGCGGTAGTGATGCGGACGAATTCGTCCCAGGTCCACTTCTGCTCGTCGATCTGCTGGCCGGACTTGGCGAGCATAGTGCGGTTGAGGAAGAAGAGGCGGGGCGAGAAGTCGCGTCCAAAGGCCCACACTTTGCCGTCGTGGCGCAAGCCGGCCATCTGGGAGGGCCAGTAGTCTTCCACCTTGCGCTTGGTCTTCTGGATGAGCGGCGTCAGGTCCTGCAAGATGCCCTGGCTGTAGACAGTGGCGAAGAGGAGGACGTTGACCATGGCCACGTCGGGCGGGGAGCCGCCGACCACCTGGGCCTGGAGCTTGTCGTAGTAGTCGTTGTAGGCGGGGACGACGGTGGACTGGACGGTGATGCGAGGCTGCTTGGCCTTCAGGGCGTCGAGCATCTTGGTGTCGACGGCGGCGGTGGCGGCGTCCCCCCACATGTAGTGCTGGAGGGTGACGGGGCCGGCGCTCGCGGCGGGCTTCTCGGAGGCGCCGCAAGCGGCGAGCGAGCCGGTGGCGACGAGCGCGGCCAGGCCGACGGTGGTCTGGCCGGCGCGGCGTAGAAGTGTGTGGCGGCTCAGACCCTGCCCGCTGGCGGTCGGCGACGAGGGGGTAGCGACGGACATGGGGAGACTCTCCTTCACTTCCAAGTGTCACAGGATTCGCCTGGTGTATGGCATCGGGGAAAACCCGGATGCCTGCGGTCCTGCCGACCTCGTTCGCACCGACCGCGGGCATAGAATTGAGCGGGAGAGAGTCGTCAGGTGAAGCGCAGAGACGTAGTGTTCGCGGGGGCCTCGGCTGGCGTGCTCGGGATGGCGGCGTGCGGGGCGCCGGGTGGGTCGGGCGGGCCGGGGAACGCGATGCCGGAGAAGCCGGTGGACGTGCTGTTGTGGACGAATGGACCGTCCGAGCCGGCGGTGAAGGCGCAGCTCGCGCCGTGGGCGCAGAAGTATCCGAACGCGCGCGTCGAACTGGGCTACGGCAAGTCGATCGAAAACCTGCAAGGGACCGAGGCGCTGGTGGCTCTGATGGCGGGAGGCGATCCACCTCACCTCGTGAAGTGGAATCGGCCGGTGACGGGGTCGGCGGTGGTGAAGAACATGCTGTCACCGATCGACGACTTCGCCAAGCGCGACAAGGTCGACGTCAAGGGGCGCTTCTACCCCGCCGGGATCGCCGAGATGACCGGGCCGATCGACAACAAGCTGTACGGCCTGACGTACGACATGGACAACCGGCTCCTGTTCTGGAACAAGAGCGCGTTCCAGCTGGGCGGGCTGGGGACGCAGCCGCCGCGAGACTTCGCCGAGTTCCGGGACTTCGCGGTCAGGTTCACGCGCCGCGGCGCTACCGACGTCGAGCAGCTGGGCTTCAACGCCAGCTTTGGGACGGAGCTGCTCTACCAGTGGGCGCTCTCCAACGGCGGCGGCCAGTACATCTCTCAGGACGGCAAGAAAGTCACGCTCGACGCGGCGAAGAACGTCGAGACGCTCGACTTCTTGGCGAAGCTGGTGCAGGCGCAGGGTGGGTGGGAGGCGCAGCAGGCCTTCCTCTCGCGCATGACGAACGCCAACACCGCGTTCACGCAGGACAAGCTGGCCATGCTGGCGGTGACCAACCTGACGGTGCCGACGATCTACTCGCTGCGCCCCGAGACGCAGTTCGACGTGGCGCCGATGCCGACCGGGACGAAGTCGATGCAGCCGGTGACGTGGGCAGGGGGCTACGCGTGGGCGATCCCCGCGGGGGTGAAGTACCCGGCGGTGGCGTGGGAGCTGTTGAAGTACATGACCAGCGAGGAGTCGCTCGCCGCGCGGACGGAGGGGGACCGCGCGCGGCTGTCGACCGGCGGGCAGCCGTTTTTCTACGGCGTGTCGGTCGGGCAGCCGGCGATCGACGACGCGCTCTTGAAGAAGTTCTCGCCGCCGGCGCAGATGATGCCCCTGGTGCAGCGCGGGCTGGACCAGATGAAGGTGGCGAAGAACCGGCCGGTGCATCCGGTGATCGCGGAGCTGTGGCAGGCGCAGAAAGACGCGACGGCGGAGGCGGTGCAGGGGAAGAAGAGCGCATCGGCGGCGCTGGGGGACGAGAACCGGAAGATCCAGGCGCTGTTCGATCAGTTCTGGGCGTCCTATAAGAAGTAGCGCCCGAGGGCAGTACACTGCGGCTCGCTGGGAGAGAGATGGCGAGTCTGAAAATCGAATCGATCGAGTCGCTGCACGCGGACGGGGCGTGGCGGACGTTCGACTTCCTCAAGATCACGACCGAGGGCGGGCTGGTGGGGTGGAGCGAGTACAACGAGGCGTTCGGCGGCGCCGGCGTCTCGGCGATCATCGACCGGCTCGCGCCGGCGCTGATCGGGAAGGACGCGCGGTTCTACGAGGCGCACGTGGCGCTGATGTACGCGCTGCGACGCCAGGCGAGCGGCGGGGCGATCCAGCAGGCGATCGGGGCGATCGAGAACGCACTGCTCGACGTGAAAGCCAAGGCGCTGGGGATCCCGGTGTACGAGCTGCTGGGCGGCCCGGTGCGCGAGAAGATCCGGCTGTACTGGTCGCACTGCGCCACGTATCGCGTGGGCGGCCGGGCGGAGCAAATGGGCGTGCCGCCGGTGAAGACCCTGGACGACATCGTGGCGCTGGGCAAGGAAGTGGTGGCGAAGGGCTATTCCGGGCTCAAGACGAACATCCTGCTGCTGGAGGACGGCAACCCGCGCGGCCACACGCCGGGCTTTGCGCGCGGCGACAGCTTTCCCGAGCTCAACCCGGAGCGCTACGTCCTGGAGGCGGCGCGCAAGCAGCTGGCGGCGTTCCGCGAGGGCGCGGGGCGGGGAATGGACATACTAGTCGACCTGAACTTCAACTACAAGACCGACGGGTACGTGCAGGTTGCGAAGGCGATGGAGCCGTTCGACCTGTTCTGGGTGGAGATCGACACGCGCGATGCCAAGGCGCTGCACTTCATCCGCACGCAGACGACGATTCCGGTGGCGAGCTGCGAGTGCCTCTTCGGGCGGAAGGACTATCGGCCGTTCTTCGAGAACCAGTCGATGGACGTGGCGATCATCGACGCGCCGTGGAACGGCGTGGCGGAGAGCGCGAAGATCGCCAGCATGGCGGACACGTACGAGACGAACGTGGCGCCGCACAACTTCTACGGCCACCTGGCGACGGCGATGAGCGCGACGCTGGCGGCGGTGGCGCCCAATCTCCGCATCATGGAGATCGACCCGGACTACGTGCCGTGGCAGGACGACCTGGTGACGGTGAAGCCGAAGATCAAGGACGGCTACCTGTACCTGAACGAGGCGCCCGGCTGGGGCACCGACGTGAACGAGGACGCGGTGCGGGCGTACCCGCCGAAGGGCGCGAGCACGGGCGCCATCCCGGCGGGGACGCCGGTGTCCGGCACGACGACGAACCAGCGGGGCGGCTAGCTTATGCTTTCGGCGATGGCGGCGACGGTCGAGCGGGCAACGCGTGGGGTGCGCAGGCTGAGTGAGGCGGAGGTGGCGGCGTACTGGCGGGACGGGTACGTGGTGGTGCCAGGGGTGTTTGGGGCGGCGGAACTGGGGGAGATCGACGCGGAGATCGACCGGCTGATCACGGTGCCGGGGAACGAGGCGGCGAACGAGGGGCGGGGAGGGTGGATCTACGACGTGGCGCGGAAGAGTGAGATCACCCGGCAGTTCGCCGAGGACGGGCGGCTGCTGGACTTGGTGGAAGGGGTAGTCTCGCCGGGGATCGCGATCCACTCGACGAAGCTGGTGACGAAGCTCCCGCGGTCGAACGAGATCTGCCACTGGCACCAGGACGAGGCGTACTACCGGAAGGACGAGGACGAGCGGACGCACTCCTCCCGGCGGATGAGCGTGTGGGTGCCCCTGCAAGACGCGACGCTGGAGAACGGTTGCCTGTGGGTGGTCCCGGGGACGCACCGGCAGGGGATCGACGAGTGGACCTGGCAGGACAGCGGGACGTGCCAGAAGCGGGTGAACGCGCACGAGTGGGCGGAGGCGCACGCGATCCCGGTGCCGGTGGCGGCGGGGTCGGCGGTGCTGTTCACAGCGTGGACGTGGCATCACTCCAAGAACAACACGACGGAGCGGGTGCGGCGGGCGTTCATCGTGAGCTATCAGGAGGCGACGCTGACGAAGGGCGCGGGGGAGCAGTTCCGGGTGCTGCGGCCGGCGTAGCGACCGTCGTCCAAACGCGGGCGGAGGTCGGGGCTCTACGACGCCGCGCCGGTGCGTATGACGAGGTAGCGCAGCGGCGTGCCGCCGACGTTGCGGAGGCCGTGGGTAACGTTGGGTGGACAGAAGACGGCGGTGTCGACGCCGATCACCTCGGTGTGGTCGCCGATGAGCGCTTCGGCGGCGCCTTCTAGAAGGAAAAGGACTTCTTCGTCGGGGTGGTCGTGGGGTGGGTGGGCGCGCTCGCCGGGGTTGATGACCGACATGTGGATGGTGAAGTGGCTGGAGCCGGTCTGACGGTTGACGTAGGGAAGGGAGAAGCCGCGCTGGTGGGGCCGTCGACGTGCCGCGTCGGGCGGGAAGATGGCGGGATGGGGCATGACGCGTCAGGCGTCTGAGACGGGGAAGCTGACCTTCGCGTTGCCCGCGTGGTTGCTCTGGAGGATGCCGAGCAGAATTTCCAGGACGCGGCGGCCGGCCTCCGGTGGGGAAACGAGTGCCGGGGGCGTCTCACCGCGGGCGCGGGCTTCGACGTGGGCGATCAACTCTTCGATGCCGGCTTTGAGGCTGCCGGTGGTGGTCTGCGCCGGGGTGAGCGTCCAGCTAAGACGCTTGCCTTCGGCGAGTCCTTTCGCACCTGGCTGGATGACTTCCGCAGTGGTGTCGTCGATGCGGATGCGGCCGCGGTCGCAGTAGAGCGTGAACTCCCAGGCGCTGAAGGAGTCCTTGGACGCGTTGACGAAGGCGCGCACGCCGTTCTTGAAGCGTATGTAGGCGCTGCCGCCGGGGTCGGTCGCAGGGTCGCGCCCGCCGTCGCCAGCGTAGCGCGGTCCATAGTGCCAGTGCTCGTCGTCGAGCTCGGCGACGACCCATTCGGGGTCTGAGTCGGCGAAGAAACAGGTCATGTCGAGCAGGTGGGTGCCGTTGCGGAAGAGCATCGCGCGTGGCCCGGCGAGCGTGGCGACTACCCGCCGAAGCGGACCGATCTCGCCGGCACGGATGAGGTCGCGCGCCTGGTGCCAGATGGGGCGCCACCGGCGCGTGTGGTCGATCGACATGACGACGCCGTGCGCCTTGGCGGCGGCCACCATGCGGTCGGCGTCGGCAATAGTCGTGGCGATGGGCTTCTCGCAGTAGATGGCCTTGACGCCGGCTTCGCACGCGTCGACGACGATCTGGGCGTGGCGATGGTCGGACGTGACGACGCTGAGGATGTCGAGCTTGCCGGCGGAGAGCATGGCTTTGTAGTCACCGTAGGTCTCGGCGTCGGGCCAGCGGTCGCCCCAGTTCCTGAGGAACTCCTCGCAGCGCTCGGGGACGAGGTCGCACGCGCCGACCACCTGGACGTTGGGGAGCTGGGCGTACGCGGCGGCGTGGGATCCGGGGTGGACAACGCCCAGCGCCGGCGAAGGGGCGGCGGGTCCGCGAGAAGCGGCGATCCCGGTTAGTCCAACGATGCCGGCACGATAGGTAGTCATTGGCAGGGCAGCCGGTGTTAACACATTGCTGTGCTGCGCGACTGGTACCGGACGATGGCGCTGGCGCGGGCGGTGGATGAGCTGATGTGGGTCGTGGGGGCGCAGGGGAAGGCGCACTTCATCCTGACGTCGCGCGGGCACGAGGCGGCGCAGGTGGCGTCCGCGGCGGCGCTGCGCCCGGGGCACGACTACGTGTTCACGTACTACCGCTCGATGGCGGCGGCGCTGCAGCTGGGCGTGACGCCGGAGCAGATCTTCCTCTCGGTGCTGGCGAAGAAAGACGATCCGTTCGCCGGGGGGAGGCAGCTGCCGAACCACTTCAGCATCCCGGCGCTGCGCCTGGTGAGCGGCTCGAGCAGCGTGGCGACGCATCTGCCGCACGCCTCGGGCGCAGGGTGGGCGGCTCGGGTGAAGGGCGAGGACTTCGTCGCGGTGGCGTACTTTGGGGACGGCGCGACGGCGAAGGGGGAATTCCACGAGGCGCTGACCTTCGCCGGGATCTGGAAGCTGCCAGTGATCTTCTTCTGCGAGAACAACGGGCTGGCGATCTCGGTGCCGGTCCATCTGGAGTCGCCCGCGCCGATCTGGAAGAAGGCGGAAGGGTATGGGATGCCGGGGGTGCGCGTGGACGGTGGCGATCCGGCGGCGGTACACAGCGCGATGGCGGCGGCGGTGGCGCACGCGCGCAGCGGCGAAGGACCGACACTGATCGAGGCGGAGGTGGTCCGGCTGGTGGCGCACTCAAACGCGGACGACCAATCGGTGTACCGCAGCGCGGCGGAGCTGGCGGCGGCGCAGGCGCTGGACCCGGTGCGGCGGGTGCGCGAGTCGCTGCTCAGCGCGGGTGTGGCGGAGGGGTCGATCGTGGAGTGGGAGCGCGAGGCGAAGGCGCGGGCGGAGGCGGCGCTGGCCGCGGCGGAGGCGGCGCCGGATCCAGAGGCTAGCGACGCTCGGAGGCACTTGTATTTCGGCGATGGCTGAGCTAACGATGCTGGAGGCGATCACGCTGGCGCTGCGCGAGGAGCTGGCGCGCGATCCGAGCGTGGTGCTGATTGGCGAAGACATCGGGCGAAAGGGCGGCGTGTTCGGCGCGACGCGCGGCCTGCAGCGCGAGTTCGGCGAGCTACGCGTGATGGACGCGGCGATCGCGGAGGTGGGGATCGCGGGGATGGCGATCGGCGCGGCGTGCGCCGGGCTGCGGCCAGTGGCGGAGTTCCAGTTCGCGGACTACATCCTCCCCGCATTCGACCAGATCGTGAATGAGGCGGCGACGCTGTCCTACCGCTCCAACGGCGCGTACGCGTGCCCGGTGGTCTTCCGTGCGCCGTGCGGGGCGGGCGTCCACGGCGGGCTGTATCACTCGCAGAGCGTCGAGACGTTTTTTGTTCACGTGCCCGGGCTCAAAGTGGTGGTGCCGTCGAACCCGACGGACGCGAGGGGGCTGCTGAAGAGCGCGATCCGCGACGACAACCCGGTCGTCTTCCTGGAGCACAAGGGCTCCTACCGGCGGGAGCGCGGCGAGGTGCCCGCGGGGGACGTGACGGAGCCGCTGGGGCGGGCGCGCGTGGTGCGCGAGGGGAGCGATGTGTCGGTGGTCACGTACGGCGTGGGGGTGCGCTGGGCGCGCGAGGCGGCTGCGTCGCTCGAGGCGGAGGGCGTTTCGGCTGAGATCGTCGATCTGCGCACGGTGCACCCGTTCGACCGGGAGGCGGTGGCGCGCTCGGTGACCAAGACATCGCGGGCGGTGGTGGTCCACGAGGCAAACAAGACGCTGGGCGCCGGTGCGGAGGTGGCGGCGTTCCTGGCAGAGGAGCTGTTCGAGGCGCTGGATGCGCCGGTAGCGCGAGTCGCGGCGAAGGACTCGCACGTGCCGTACGCGCTGGCGCAGGAGACGGCGATCGTGCCCGGCGTGGCGGACGTGGTAGCGGCGGTGCGGCAGGTGGTGGGGTTCTAGCAGCGGTTGCCGCCGGCCCGCGTACGCTTTGCGCGATGGTGCGAAACCGCCGGGCGGCGCTGGCCGCATTGTCCGCATCTGGTCTGGGCGCGGCGCTGGGTGCCCAGACGGCGACCGCCTGGTCGGCGACTCCCTGGATCGCGCCCGAGGGTGGGATCCCGCTTCTGCCGCCCGGCGACCTGGGGGCGTTCCGGCTGACCGGTTCCGCGACGCGCGACGCGCGCCTCGAACTGGTCACGCTCGATCCCGCGGACGAGCCCCAGGACGCGCCAGGGACTCGGCGGGCGCTGCGCGTACGGACCGAGCGGGTCCCGGCGAGCCCGTGGCTGATTCAGCTGACTGGCAAGACCACCGGCGCCGTGGGCCGGGGCGACGCGGTGCTGGTCACCTTCTTCATGCGCACGCTCGAGTCCGCGGCCGAGACGGACGAGGGGCGCGTGGGAGTGGTCTTCGAACAGGCGAGCGACCCGTACACGAAGTCACTGTCGGTGACGGTGGGGACAGAGGCGGGCGCGGGCTGGCGCCGCTACGACCTGCCGCTGACAACACTCGCCGGCTACGCCGCAGGGCAGGCGCAGGTGAACTTCCAACTTGGCCACGGACCGCAGACGGTGGAGATCGCCGGTGTTTCCGTGCTCGACTTCGGCGCGCAGACGCCGGTGGCGAGCCTACCTCGCACGCCGCTGACGTACGCGGGTCGCGAAGCGGACGCAGCGTGGCGCGACGAGGCGCGGGCGCGCATCGAGCGCTACCGGATGGGGGACCTGGAAGTGCGCGTCGTGGATGGGGCCGGCCACCCGATCCCTGCCGCAGCGGTGGCGGTGAGCCAGCGGCGACACGCGTTTGGTTTTGGCTCGGCAGTGGCGACGGCGCAGCTCATGGCGCCGACGGCCGACGGCGAGCGCTACCGCGACCACGCGCGGCGAAACTTCTCGAAGGCGGTGCTGGAGAACGACCTCAAGTGGCCCAATT
>DASTZM010000427.1:0-2832 GCA_035764305.1 Chloroflexota bacterium
ACGTGCGCGGCACCATCGGTCCGGCGGTCTATACGGTCACGACGACCTCGATGGCGAAGCGCCTGGCCGAGATCTACGGCACGCAGGCCTACGAGACCGGCGTCGGGTTCAAGTACGTCGGGCCGAAGATGACCGAGACGAACGCCGTGATCGGCGGCGAGGAGTCGGGCGGCTTTGGCTTCGGGATGCACATTCCCGAGCGCGACGGGCTGGCGTCGGGCCTCTTCCTCATGGACCTGTGGCTCACGAAGGGCAAGCGCGCCTCCGAGGTGCTCGCCGAGCTCCAGGCGCTGGCGGGGCCGAGCTACTACAACCGCATCGACATCCGCTTCAAGCGCGAGGGCTACGACGCGGTCAAGACCGATACGCTCGCACGGCTCGCGTCGGAAGCGCCGGAGGCGCTGGCCGGCCAGGAGGTCGTCGAGCGCGTCTCGCTCAACACCAACGACGGCTTCAAGTTCTACCGCACCGATGGCTCGTGGCTGCTCATCCGCTTCAGCGGCACCGAGGCGCTGCTGCGGGTGTACGTCGAGGCGCGCTCCCCGGAGGACGTGGAGGCGCTGCTCGCCGAGGGACGGCGCATCGCGCGCGCCCCGGCCGCGGTCTAGATGGACGCCCGCGACTTCTTCGGCTACAAGCACGCGGACGAGGAGCCCGGCCGCAACCCGGAGGACTACGAGGGCGAGGGCGACGCCCGCGACCCGGACGCCCCGCCGCAGCTCGACGAGGCGATCACCCTGGACGATCCCGCCGTGCTGGCGCGCATCGACCCTGCCGACATGCTGGGCCGCGTCCGGGAGCTGCCGCGCCAGCTGGCGCAGGCGCGCCGCGTGGCCGCCGCGGTCGAGCTCCCCGAGCGCTTCGGCGAGGTGGACGGCGTGCTGGTGCTGGCGATGGGCGGCTCGGCGATCGGTGCCGAGCTGGTGGCCGGCATCGCCGGGGAGCGGCTCCGCGTGCCGCTGGTCGTGCATCGCGACTACGAGCTGCCCGCCTGGGCGGGGAAGCGGACGCTGGTCATCGCCGCGTCGCACAGCGGGGAGACGGCCGAGACGCTCACCGCGGTGGCCGCCGCGCGGCGCATCGGTGCACCGATGGCGGTCATCACCACCGGCGGCCGGCTCGGCCACTCCGCGTCGGTGGCGGGCGAGCCGCTGTTCCTGTACCGCGCGCCGGGCCAACCGCGGGCCGCGGTGGGCTTCGGCGTGGGGCTGACCCACGAGCTGCTGGTGCGCGCCGGCCTGCTGACCGATCCCGATCCCTTCGGACCGGCGGTCGAGGCGCTCGAGGCGCTGCTGGAACGCATGGGGCCGGCGGTCGAGACCGATGCGAACCCCGCCAAGCAGCTCGCCTGGCAGCTCTTCGGCCGCGTGGCGGTGATCTACGGGGCCGGGCCGATGGCCCCCGTGGCGCACCGCTGGAAGACGCAGATCAACGAGAACGCCAAGGCGTGGGCCGCGTGGGAGCCGATGCCCGAGGCGAACCACAACGCCATCGAGGGGAGCTACAACCCGCGCGACCTGGCCGACGGCCTTGCCGTCGTCGAGGTGCGCGACCCGGGCGAGCCGCCGGCGATCGCCGAGCGGTACGGCGTGGTGGCCGAGCTGCTCGGGGAGCGCGCCACGTCGCGCACCACGGTCTGGGCGGAGGGCGACTCGCGCCTGGCGCGGGCCATGACCGCGGTCGCCTACGGCGACCTGGTATCGGTCTACCTCGCGATCCTCTACCAGACCGATCCCACGCCGGTTACACTGCTGTCGATGCTCAAGGAGCGGCTCGCCAGGGCGACGAGTAGCGACTGAGGCGCTGTAGGACCAGTCCGGCGCCGCTGTCGCAGGCGGCGCCCCACAACGAGGAGAGCGACGTGCATTCGAGCATGATCGGCAAGGTCGAGAAGGCGATGCGCTATGCGCACGAGCCGGACCGCGTGAAGCTGCAGCGGTTCGAGGCCAGCTTCGCCGGCGATAACGGTTCCCACGCCGTGACCCTCGACCACGATCAGTGGCACTGTGACTGCCACCTCTTCGAGTCGGCGGGCGGCTGCGTCCACACCCTCGCCGTGCAGAAGATGCTCGACCCGATGCTCACCGACGCCGCCCGCCAGACCCCGCTCTACGGCTCATCGCGGGACGAGGTCGCCACCCCGGCATAGGCGCGCCGCGCCGCGCCCGCCGGTCAGTCTCCACGGGCTGACGGGCAGGACGGGCTCGCCGGGGATGTCCCGCCGTCCTGCGGCTCAGTCCCAGCGGACTGAACCGTCGGAGGAACGGCGGAGAATGGACGCCGCCCGGTCGCCCGTCCCGTGGGTGAGTCTCCACGGACTGAGCCGTGGGTACCGCCGCAGCGCGGCCGCCGCTTCTTGCCGCCACGGCAAACAATCCCGCGCCAGGCGCCCATCCGCGCGCCTTCTTGCCGTCACGGCAAACAATCCCGCGCCAGGCGCCCATCCGCGCGCCCTGGCGCCCCTTCGGCGACCGATCCTTGCCGTCACGGCAAGAACCGGAGGCCGTGTGGAACAGCGCGAGCTGCTCCCTCGCGAAACATTGCTGTGGCCGCAAAGGGACCACCGGCGCACCGCCACGGCCCCGCAGAGAGCGGCGGCATCGGTCTGGTAGCATCCGACGCATCAACTGAAGACCGCGACGGGTGCCGCCGCCGAAAGGCCGGCGGGTGAATGGCGAAGCCGGTGCAATGCCGGCGCTGTCCCGCAACTGTATCCGGCGCCCCACCAAGGGCGCCGGGAGCCAGGTCGACCAGCCAGGTCGCGATGTCACGACCCTCGAGAGAAAGGGAACGGCATCACCATGGCTCTCCGCGCACGGCGCATCCTCCTTC